>JABMDG010000234.1 GCA_015904045.1 Nitrospira sp. | reverse complement strand
ACTGCCACCGCATGCGACGTTGACCGTCTGCATGCCTCCGCAAATCCCCAAGAGCGGGAGATCGCGGGTTCTGGCCTGGCGGACCAGTTCCAGCTCAAAATTAGACCGGCGCTCACTGACGAGGGGGAATTTGTAGCGTTGCCGTTCTCCGTACAAGCGAGGAGGGAGATCCGGTCCGCTGCCGGTCAGGAGGAGTCCGTCCAGGCCGTCGAGGAGCCGCCGTCTAGCGGCCGGCGCGGACACGAGTGGAAGGATCAGGGGGATACCGCCGAGTTCTTCTATGGCCCGGATGTAGCGGGCCCGCAGGAAATAGGTCGGCTCCCGTCCCCCCATGTCTTGCCTGTCACCGGCATTGAAGTCCGGCGTCACGCCAATGACAGGGTTCATATCACTGGACTGGTTGGGACCCTGATTGGTCCACGATTGCGGGTGCGGAGGTGCCTTCTTCAGAATCGGCGGCGACCCCGACAAACCGCACTGGGCGTTCGCCCGTGAGGTGTTCTGGTGAGATGAAATAGGTTCCGTACATACTGGGGATCCAAATACTCTTCGCAGTTTGTTCGCTGCCTCCAGAAAGCAGGTAGGCGAGGCCGCCTACGAGTCCCCCGCCGAGAGCATAGACGCTCTTAAACGGGAAATAGACAATGGTGGCGGCGACAGACGCCACTTGCATGCCTACACCGGAAGGTGTTCCTTGTTGCCGATCGGTGGACGACGACTGGCTCCATGCCGGAGACGCCACCATCGAGCAAAACGTCATCACCACGATGAACGCCACGGTCGAGAGCCTATGTGAGAGTCCTTGTTGCTTCATGATCCGGCGTCTCCTTCCTCTTCAACGCCACAATCCAGATGATGGATCGAGGCTGTGAGATGTCAGTCGGTTGATATAACAAATCTACAACGAATGCAAGCCCTCTGCCGTCTATTGATATTAGAACGATGCAGGCGATTGGCGGTCACTGACGAGATCCAGTTCTGTCAGGACGTAGGTGACCACATACGCTGCGCGGACGGCGACGGACTGGCTCAGCTCCGGCACCAGATCAGCGGCTGGAATGCGCTGATTCTCTTGTGCGAGGCCGGCTGCTAAACAGAGATCCAGTTTGCACCACGTCACGGCCTGGGCAAACAGATCGTCCACGCGCGCGTCATACGTCCCCCGTTCTTCCGTTCCGATCGGGCTCAAAGCCTCTGCGATTTGATCGGTGAGGCGAACCTCCTGGCGTAGCTGCGCCAAGTGCGCTTGGGCGATCTCTACGGACACTTGGACGCCCGCTTTCCAGCTCCGTTTCTTCACATTGAACACACACGCCAGCACACCCGGTTCCCCCTCCACCGGTTCCGGACCGAAGAACAAGGTGACACGGTACGACGGCAGTTCCGGAGCCCGTTCAGACGTCATGGTGCGTCATTGTATCATGATGGGCTCCCCGTTTGATTGACGCTCCCCTCGCCCAACGATAAGATGCGCGTACAATGAACACACTGGGACATCACGCGCGGGTTGCGGAGATCCAGGCGGCGCTCCGAGAGTCACCCGGACTCGATGGCTGGCTGTTCTACGATTTTCGGGGCAGCGATCCCCTGGCCTATCGGGTGCTGCTGCTCGATCCTTCGCGGCATGTCACGCGGCGTTGGTACTATTGGATTCCGGCCACGGGAGAGCCGGTCAAACTGGTGCACCGAATCGAACCGCACGTCCTGGACGAATTGCCGGGCCAGGCGCAGCCCTATGTTGGGTGGGAGCAACAACGGGCACTCCTCGCCTCGCTCCTGCGAGGACGGCGGCGAATCGCCATGCAGTATTCTCCCCTCAATGCCGTCCCCTATGTGTCGCGGGTCGATGCCGGCACGGTCGATTTGATCCGCAGCTTTGGTCTCGATGTCGTGACGTCAGCCGATCTCGTGCAGCGGTTTGAAGCGGTCTGGACTGACGAACAGCTGGAATCTCACCGATACGCCGTCGTGGCGCTCCGCAGAATCGTAGATGAAGCGTTTGCACATGTTGCATCGGCGATTTCCAAGGGACGTGAGTTGACCGAGTATGGCCTGCAGCGGTTTATTCTCTCGCGCATTCACGAGGCCGGGATGATGACGTCCAGCCCTCCCATCGCGGCGGTCGATGCCCATAGTGCCGATCCTCATTATGGGCCGGCCGAGTCCGGTTCGGCACCGATTACTCATGAGAATCTCCTATTGATCGATCTCTGGGCGAAACGGACGGCGCCCGGCTCCGTGTACGGCGATATTACCTGGACGGGCTATACGGGAGCGCAAGTGCCTGCAAAACAGAGCATGATTTTCGACCAGGTCCGTCGGGGGCGTGATGCGGCGCTGGCCTTCGTCCGGAAACAGGTGGCGTCGGGGCAATTTCCCTTTGGCTGGGAAGTCGACGATGTCTGCCGCACGGTGATTCAGGATGCCGGGTTCGGCGACTTCTTCCTGCATCGGACCGGCCATTCCATCGGTGAAGAAGTGCATGGTAATGGAGCCAACATCGACAATTTGGAGACCCAGGACGGACGCCGGCTCATGCCACGAACCTGTTTCTCCATTGAACCGGGTATCTATCTTCCCGGGGAATTCGGCATCCGGAGCGAGTTGGACGTCTACGTGTCCGATCGGGAGGTATTGGTATACGGCGGACCGCTCCAAACCGAAGTCATCCCAATTCTCTGATTGCGGCGCATCTCAAGGCCTTCCGAGCAGCCCTTTCTTGACACGTTGTCAAAGAGGCGGCTAGATTCATTCGATCCTGTCAGCCGAGAGCATTCTGAAACGATCTTCGGGCCAACGGAGTCACGATGTTCGGCACCCTGGGATTTTCCGAACTCATTCTTATCCTCGCCATCATCCTGATCATTTTCGGCGCCGGCCGTTTGCCACAAGTTGGGGAAGGTGTCGGCCGGGCGCTGAGAAGTTTCAAGAAAGAGGTCCACGACATCCCTCCGGCCGCGACACAAGTTCAACAAGATACTGAGTCCCCATCCGTTCAGGCTCAGCCGACCGCGGTCGTCACGACTCATGCACCGGCGGCCGACCCGATGTCTGCGAGTGCCAAGCCCAACATTCCCTATGTTCCTGGTCCTGAAATGACGCCCGGCACAACCGCTTCGTTGCTCTATGGTGGGGGGCCTCAATCCGCCCAAGCGGCGACTGTTTCCAATCGGGGCGCGCAGGTCGCTGCGACGGTTTCGACCCACCCTGTGGTGTCAATGGAAGAGCGTGCGGCAGCTCCCACTCCAATGGCCCGCGGCCAGTACCCGCCGTTGCCGCCGGGAGCTCAGCAAAAGCCGACGGTAAAACGCCCATCGGCCATTGTGAATAAAGACGCGGTAGCCAGGGTGCAGGCACAACAGGCTGCCATGAAAGCCAAAGCGGCGCAGGCTGCGCCAGGCATGTCTCCAGAAGATATGCAGAGTCTCGGAGAGGGCGTGGGCGATATGTTGCGGACGTTCCGGCAAGCTGTGGCCGATGTTCGTGACACGGTCGATCCGCAGATGCGAACGATCCAGGCTGAAATGGATGCGGCGCAAAAGGAAATCCAACAGTCTCTTGATGCTGCCACGGAACGGTCAGCTGACCAGGTAGATCCTCAGAAGTCCGCGTGATGGCACGACCTCGATCTTGAGGCGGTGCGTGGGGGAGAGACGCAAGAAGGTCAGGAAATCGTCCGGCTTCTGTTCAGTGCCTCGACCAAATTCACCAGGAGATCTTGCGTCTTCTTGTCGATATCCACAAACTGAACACCCATGCCAGGGAATAGGAGATACCGCTCCGGTCTGCTGCGAACCCAGGCGACCTTGGCTTTGGCCCTCAGTGGTTCATAGGGTCGATCAGGAAGCGAAAATTCGAGCGACAATTCCGTTCCTTGCTTAAGCGGGGAACTGCTCTCGATAAAGAATCCTCCGCCGCTGATCCCCCCGGTGAGGCCGTCGAATGCGGTTCCATCAGGTGCCGTACAATGCACTTTGACCGCCAGCGGGGCGCGAGGGTGTGCACGGCAATGGGCGTATCTGTCCTGACTCTCCCCGTCGAGCACCTGTTCGATCACCGTTCCCCAAGGCACGTCGCCGAGCAATTGGCCGGACGCATCGAGCACCTCGATCGTTTCGCGGTCAGGATCGATGATCAGGGTCTTGCCTTGGTGGGTGGCTGTAGAGGTGACGGGAAATTTCATGTCTGCGGTTCAGTGTGCACTGCCGAATGACGAGAAACTAAGCGGCCTTGTTCTGATCTGGAGCCGATTTGACCAACGCGAGAATCCGGTCGCGGATCTCCGGCGCCACCTCTGTAAATCGAACGCCCATTCCGGGATTGAAGGTGTAGTGGTCGGCTTTCGGACAGGCCCATGCCACCACTCCCTTGGCCTGAAGCCATTCTCCTGGGTTTTCTGGCAGCGAGAACTCCATGGAGAGTTTGGTGCCGATCGGCAGCGGAGACTGGCTCTCGATGAACAATCCGCCGCCTCCGATCCCGCCGGCTCGCCCTTCGAATCGTTGCCCTTCCGGCATGTTGTAGCGCACCCGAAACGTAAGCGGGATGCGCGGCTCTGCCCGGACTTCCTTTTGAACGGGCAGTTTACGATATGCCATGATCTGATCGATCACGAAGTCCCATGACAAACTGCCGATCGGTTCTCCGTTGATTCCCAGGAGCGTGACAATCTCGTGGGCTGGGTCCAGCTCAAGCGCTTTGCCTCGATGACGGAGACTGGATGCCACAGGGTATTTCACAGGTCCTCCCTTTGCCCTCAGCGGAGTTGCACGTGGCAAGTATAGCGCAGTGTTTCCAGTTGTCGAGCAAAGCCGAGAGTCTTGCATGAGTGAGGCGGGGTCTGACGCGGGAACCGGCTGGAGGGAAGAGAGACACGCTGGAAGGATCGAAAACGGCGGGCTGCCCGGATGAAGCAGCCCGCCAGTTCACCTTACATTACGCGCTCTTAGCTTCCATGTCTTGTTCGAAAATACGAATCGGCGGGTTTTTCCCCATGATGGCGTCTTCGGTGATCACCACCTCTTTGATCTGCTTCTGTGAGGGGGCATCGTACATCACGTCCAGCATGACTTCTTCCAAGATCGCCCGAAGTCCACGCGCACCGGTCTTCTGCGCGTAGGCCTTTCGCGCCACGGCTCCCAACGCGCCTTCGGTGAATCTCAGCTTCACCTTTTCGAACGACAGCAGCTTTTCATATTGCTTTGAGAGGGCGTTACGCGGTTCGGTCAGGATACGGATCAGCGCCCGTTCATCCAATTCCTCCAACGTGGCCACAACCGGCAATCTCCCGACGAATTCAGGAATCAGCCCGTACTTCAGGAAGAACGGCCCGAAGTCGCGCGATCGCCGCCGC
>JABMDG010000233.1 GCA_015904045.1 Nitrospira sp. | reverse complement strand
GGGAGAATGGATGAACCATCTGTTCCCACCGGAGACTTCCTCACGCGCTGAATCCCTTGGGTGGACGTTGGCATTGGCCGCCGTCGCCATTCTCGCCGGTGTCGCCTATCTCGCGTGGGCAGCCTATAACACCAAAATCAGTGAAGATACGGTGAAGTTGACACAACTCCAAGAGCAAGTCACCGTCGGCAACTCCAAACTGGCCGCCCAGCAGCAGCTGCTGAACGAACGCGAGCGAATATTAGCCGAAACACAAGAGGAGTTGCGGCGTACCAGGGCGGCGATGGCGGAACTGAAGGATCAATTGATTCAGCGCGAAGCCGAATTGGACGGCGTCAACGCTCAGCTCGCTCAGCAGAATACTCGACACAGGTCCATGCCACAGGATGAATTGGCCGCCCTCCTGCGTACACCAGCCATCAAAGCCGTCGCATTGGCGGGAACAGAAATGAGCCGGCACGCATCAGGCACGTTATTCTATGACGACCGAACCAAGCGGGCCTGGTTCTATGCGCTGAATCTCCCTGCTAACTCCAACGGCACCACGTATCAACTGTGGGCCATGTATGAGAAACCCTCTCCTATTGGTGTCTTCCAGATTGGCACCGGAGCAACCTCTCAAATGTTCGCCAAACCCTTCCCAACCTTCATGAGCGCAAAGAAATTTGCCGTGAGCCTTGAACCCAGGGGCGGAAGTCCTGAACCGACAGGACCGCTCTACCTCTTGAGCCAGCCCCAGTCCTAGCCGGATCACCCCGAATATCGCATGCAACACTGTCTCCAGCTGCTTCCCTGTGCTAGCATGCCGGCGGCAACACGGCCGATCACGAAACCATGCAGCAACACGAGCTCGACCAGCGTTTCATGCAGCTCGCCCTAGAGGAAGCCTCACGTGCCACGGCGGTGGGAGAAGTTCCGATCGCCGCCATCCTCGTGCATAACAGCGATGTCCTGGCAGCCGCGCACAACCTCCGGGAAACCTTGCAGGACCCTACAGCGCACGCCGAGATGATCGTCATCCGCAAGGCGGCCGAGCAGCTGAGTTCCTGGCGGCTCACCGACACCACGCTCTACGTGACGCTGGAACCCTGTCCCATGTGCGCAGGCGCTATCGTGCAATCGCGCATTGCGCGACTGGTCTTCGGGGCCTGGGACCCGAAGGCGGGCGCCTGTGGATCACTCTTCGACATCCCCGCCGACCACCGACTCAATCATCGAGTGGATGTCGTAGGTGGCGTCTTGGAACAAGAAAGCCAGTCCCTGTTGCAGAATTTCTTCCGGCCGAAACGGGGCGGGACGGCCGCGAAGCACGATCATCGCTCATAGCTCCCCTCGCCTCCGGCAAATCTGCCGCCTGTCCAATGTGCAGGAAAGCCGCCTTGCTGTTGAAAGATACAGGTGCTATATCATCTACACCGTCGTTCGCAGCAGAGTTGAGCTGAGCGGCAGGAGGTTGGCTACCCATCCGGAAATTCCCTACACCCGCGGCATTCCTCTTCGTCGTTGTCTTGTCGGCAATGGTGTCTCCTCCTGGCGCATCAGCCATCGAAGCGGTTCCCGAGTATTTTCCCCTTCGCCCGTTCAATTTCGATGTGTCGTTCAATCAGCGCACATTTGCGCCACAAGCCAGGGTGATCGCCGTCCAAGCCGGCCTCACCGCCCTTCGCTATGGCGTGCTTGAGGTAAGAACCGTCTATCAATACTACAGC
>JABMDG010000232.1 GCA_015904045.1 Nitrospira sp. | reverse complement strand
ACGAATGCTGCACCATTCCAGCATTGAAACGTCGGCGGTTGTGCGAACTGTGACTGGATTCTCTGTCATCCGCGCGTGCAGCAACGCGGCGATGCGAACAGTGCGTACGCTGATACGATCGTGGGAATCGCAGCTGGTGTGGGGAATCGTCACCGCCGCGGTACTTCGGCACTTGCTACCGGTTTGAGACTGGCTAGAGCGGTGGTTGTGTCGCATCGGTACTGCCGTGTAGTTCCACGCCGCGCATAACGATGCCAAAGGCCGCAGTCTTGTCGGTGTCTACCACACCGAACAGCCCGAATTATAGGTTGCGCCCATTCGAAAGGCTAGAGTCAAAGTTGTGCGCGGCATCAGGAACACCCGCCACATCAAACGAATATGGTTTCTCCTCTTAGGTTGTGAAGCGGTGATGGACAATTTCGAAGCCGTCCTTCATTGACGCTCCTATTCATGGTTGTGTATAACGAAAGCGTTTGTGAATTTCTTTAGAGGATCGCTATGTATGCACGAGAATTTCATGACGGTGCAAAAGACGGCTTAGAAGCGCTCGAGCCGCTGGACCCAGACAAGATTACCTCGTTCAGCGATCTGCTCGAAGCAATGAGCAAGACCGCGTTCGGAGGACGGCATCTCGGCCACGCGTTCGATGTGCTGTGGGCGATGATCGAGGACCCAGACTGCCATGTTGTGATGACCTTGTCCGGTGCGATGACGATTGCCAAGATGGGGAAGATCATCACGAAGATGATCGATGAAGGCATGGTGCAATGCATCATTTCGACCGGGGCGTTAATGGCACATGGCCTCAGTGAGTCGGTCGGCAAGACGCATTATCGGCACGATCCTGCGATGAGTGACGAAGAGCTCTTTCGGAAAGGGTACAATCGCGTCTACGACACGCTTGAGATGGAATCGAATTTGAATTATGTCGAGCACGTCGTCGCGCAAACATTGAAGCGCCTCGATCAGGATCAGCCACTTTCCTCGGCTGTCCTCACGAGAGAGATCGGGAAGACTCTGGCGGAGGAGTTGGATAGCGAGGGAATTCTGAAAAGCGCCTATTTGAAAAAGGTGCCGGTTTATATCCCGGCGTTCACTGATTCGGAAGTGGGGCTGGACATGGGAACCTGGGCGATGGCTCGGGAGGTCGATCGAGCCCGATCGCAGGTCGGACCCGGGAGAGATCTGGACATTTTACGAGCGATCCATCAATCGTGTCCCTCATTCAATCCGTACCTCGATCTCAATAGCTATGCCGACCATGTCCTCTCTGCTAAGCGACTTGGGATTTTCACGATCGGCGGAGGGGTTCCTCGGAACTGGGCGCAACAGGTCGGTCCATATATTGAAATCGGTAATCTCCGGTTGGGCCTGAACGTGAAGCCGCCTCGATTTCATTACGGGGTGCGAATTTGTCCTGAACCGGATTACTGGGGGGGGCTGAGCGGCTGTACGTATCAAGAGGGGCTGTCCTGGGGAAAGTTTGTGACTCCCAAAGACGGTGGGCGATTCGCTGAAGTCTTAAGCGATGCCACGGTTGTCTGGCCTTTGTTGATGATGGGGATTCTGGAGCGAAAGAAGGCCGGCGCGGTGCGCCGCCCATGAATCGAATGGTAGGTCGACGGTTGGTTCAGTTGTTCGTGTGCGGCTCTCTTCTGTGGTCTTCCTCGATCCTTGCCGGGCCTTCATCTGAAACCGACGTGCGGATCAGAGGGCAAGCCAACGCACCTGTGACCTTGATCGAATATTCTGACTTCACATGCGGGTATTGCGTGAAATTTTTCAAACAGACGTGGCCACGGATTCAAGCGCGTTATGTCGACACGGGGAAAGTTCGATTTATCTACCGCGATTTTCCACGCGGGGATCAAGGATCCGGGGTAGATGCCGCGATGGCTGCCCGATGTGCTGGGGTACAAGGGCAGTATTGGGCGATGCATGATCGATTGTTTGCCGAAGGGGGCCACTTGGGCAAGCAAGTCTATCTCCGCCATGCTGTGGCGCTTAGTTTGGATCAGCCTGCGTTTGAACGGTGTGTGAACGATGGGCGGTATACCAAGGCGATTTTTGAAGATCGTCAGGAAGCCAACCAATGGGGGTTTCACGGAACTCCTGGATTTATCCTTATGCGAACGGCCAGTGAGCCGACGGACAAAGAGCCGGCGGTCGCGATCCCTGGAGCCTTTCCATTCGAGATGTTCGCAGAGGAAATCGATCGGCTTCTGGCGGGCGGGAAAAAATAGCTGAACTGCGCCGGAGCAGCGTGAATCTTTGCGCGTGCGGTTGACATCCGCACGCAGGTACGATAGTCCTCTTCGACAATAAAGGTAGGGTGCCTCTATGGATTCAATGCAATCGTTCTGGCCCGTTTCCCATCGCGCTGACGACTTCTGGGTGTGTATGTCGTGCCTGACCGAAGTCTTCTATAGAAAAGTTCCGATGCCGGACTGTCCGTCGTGTCACGGGGTATCGACCTACGAGGGCTTTACCTTGGAGGCGATTCGCGATTGGGGCACGGAGGAACTGATCGGCAAGGCCGTTGCCGCACAAGAAGCAGCCACAGTTGCTCAACCTGCAGCTGCAGCTGAAGCTGCTGCGCCGGTGGAAGCAACGGACTAACACCAACCTCGTCACAGACTCCAGCGAGTCCTCCAGTGCAAGCATCCCGTCCGTTCCTCGTGCATGGCCAATGGAAGTCAGGCGAGCGCTTGGCCCCGGTCGTTGATCCGTTCACCGGAAAACTCGTCGCCCAGGTCACCCACGCGACGGAATCGGATGTC
>JABMDG010000231.1 GCA_015904045.1 Nitrospira sp. | reverse complement strand
CATCTTCGCGAGATCGAAAAGATCGCGACCTACATCGCCAGTATCGGCGGCGCCGGCACCTTCGACGGGATCGTGCTGTCGGGCATCGTGGCGGCGTATCTGGCATAAAGCTGTCTCTGAAAAACAATCAATCCGTTGCTGTTCCCTCGGCAGGATGCGTGTACTTCTCACCTTCCGCGAAATGCGATTCCATAGCCAAACTTCATACCAGGCAAACCGTCTAGCGGGTTAGACACCCATATATTGAGGCAAAAAGTCTCCGCGATTCTCCTCACGCCAAACTTTGCGAATGGGGCACAACGCCACAATGAAGCCTGCCAGCGTTCTGCTCAGCAATCACATGAGGAACGAAACCGCCCGTCCTTTCAACGAATTCATGGAGCCTAATTATCCACGAAAGAGGCCTAGTCTTTGCTTCCTTCCTCTTTGGAGCGGCACCAGGGTAACAGCGCTTAAACAGTGCGCGAACCTCTGTTCAGAAAACATGAACTTGTCATAGTCCCGTTCGAGGAAGAAGCCATCACACCACACAAGGAGAGTGAACATGAAACCAAGGTTCACATTCACACTGTTGTTCCTCGCGGTCATCCTGGTGCCGACACTCGCCTTCGCCCAAGTCAACTTTCCCAAGAACAGTTACTACGTCGGCATGGGCGACAGTGTCGCGGCCGGAGAAGGCGCGATGCCCGTCACAAACGGTTACGTGTATCGGCTGTACGACGAAGGCGTATTCGGCAAGAAGCAGGAAATGGACTTCGCCAATATCGGGGTTCGTGGTGGCAGAAGCTGGGATCTGCGCGATCATCAGGTGTCTCAGGTGCTCTGTGCCGAACCGGAGCAGCGGCCGACTGTCGTCACCATTACTGCGGGGGCCAACGACTTTTTCCGGGATCTTCTGGAAGGTCTTTGTACCGATCTTTCTTGTATGCCAAGCATTACGTTGCATGTGGCTCAGGCTGTCGCCTTGTTGCTCAATAATGGCGGTCACCCTAATCTTCTTCTTGGGGCCACGCCCGTGCTCGATCCTGTCACAGGAGACCCGTGCCGGGCGCTGACGCGTAGCCGAGAAAATACACCAATGAACGTCACTATCTTGGTGTCGAACTACTATAGCCTTCCACATCCAGTCCCACAGTTAGCTGCGTTCTTTGATTTAGCCGTGCGAGTCTACGATCAGGAGCTTCGCGCCCGGCTAGGGCAGATTCAAGTACCGGCCGGATCGAGAGTCGCGGTTGTCGATCTGTACACGCCATCTCTGGGGCGGCAGGGACTGGTGACGATCCAGCGGAGGCTGGGGTATACGGGGCCTTTCGATTTCGATTTCCATCCGACCAACCTGGGTCACACCTTTATCGCGGGCGAGTTCAAGAAGGTCTGGAATAGTCTGCCGTAGCGCCCCGTTCCTTCAGCGTGCTGTTTATTCAGCATGTTGGAGCGTGGAGGATTGAATGTCTCAAGCGAAGGGGTTCGAGGAAGCCAGACGATAGCTCCCTCGAACCTCAGTTCGGCACGCGCCGATCACTCAGGTCAGGCCCCACCATAAGGACCGGCCGGATCCGGCTTTGGACGGCGCGGGCCTCTCCGGCATCGTTGCGGCGTATCAGGCCTGAGCGGTGGGCGGCGGTTCAGATCGAACTCCTTCCCGGTGGTTCTTCACTTCTCCGCATTAAACCGAAACGCTTGTGTCCTCCAGCTAACCATGCTAGGGTGACGCTCGATCGCGTAAGACCTTCCGGTTCGGAGGCGGCAGTCCTCCGAGTTACACCGAGTCTGACGCGATTTTTTTTGTGCCTCACGCCATCGTTCTGCATCTGCTGAGCACCCCCCCCGACGGCCCCACGGGCCTTCGCTCGCATGACAGCCCGACAGAGTCGTGTGGTTTCTCGTTTAACTTCTCAAGAGGTGCATCCTTGTTTCATGAATTTGTGTCAACCGTTCACTCGCTTCTCCGCGCCGCCGCGGGAAGCCTCTATCACAGCGTCATCGTCGCGTTGAGCGCGGTGATTGCGTTCCTCCTCCCTTCGGGTGCGGAGCAGTTCCTGGCGTTTTGGTCCCGCGTGGAGCACGACAAGCTCTCGCTCATCACCGTCGACATTCTCGTCGCCGTGCTGCTGATTGCCGGCTTCAGGTATGTCCACCGCAGCCTGCGCGACCGGACCCTCGCCGCCGCCGCCGCCGGTGCCGGGCTCGTCTCCTATTTCCCCCGGCGTACGAAGACTGCGCAGCGGGGCATCAAACGGCTCAAGGAAGAACAGGGCACCGCCCGCACTATTATGGTGATCGGCTCGAGCGGCTACAGCACCTTCGTCGATCAAGTCGGCGACCTGTCCTCCGTCCTCGACAAGTGCCTCGGCGCGAACATCCTCCTGGTCAATCCCTACAGTCAGGACGCCAGCGCACGCATCGAAGCCATGAATCATCCCGAACATGGCCTCGCCGCCTTCCGGGAAGAAGTCCGGCAAAGCATCGCCTTGCTCAAGCGGCTCAAAGCCATGGGCAAAGCCGTCAGACTCAAGCTCTATGCGGACCCGCCCTTGGTCAAAATGGTCATCCTCGGCGATTATCTCTGGCTCCAGCATTACCATGCCGATCTGGATGTCCAGACCCTCCCGGAGTATGTCCTGCGGCGCAACCGCCAGGACCACGGCCTCTACACGCTCTACACCCATTACTTTCAGCAGCGGTGGGAAAGCGCCGACATTCCCGAATATGATCTCGACACCGACGACCTCGTCTATCGGAACCGAGCCGGCAGCGAACTCCTTCGAGAGCGGTTCGAAAGCGACGCACGCGAAGAAGCCGGCGTCTACGCCGAAGTGGCGCTATAAAAGGGATAAGGAGAAGCGGGGGCGAGGCTGGACGAATCGGGCTATTGACGGGTGTGATGTCAGAGAAGACTCCCGGTACATTTTCAGATTCACACCGCGGATCATTCCCTGAACAATCGCACCACCACCTTTTGCCCTTTGATCCTCGTCCGACCGAGGACATCAATGATCTTCGCCGCCATCGCTTCCGGTACTTCGAC
>JABMDG010000230.1 GCA_015904045.1 Nitrospira sp. | reverse complement strand
CCTTGCCTCGCTGATGGGTCGACGGCTCGTCCTTCAGCAGCTCGAACGTGCCCTTCAACTCAGGACTTGCCGCCAGTGCGCTGAACGGCTCGTTCAGCAGCACCGCCGCCCCCATGACAAAAACCGCCACATTCCACACCGAACTCCATCGACGATTCATCGCACGCTCCTTTCAGAAATTGTGGCCCGCCCCCTATTATATCGAATAGAGAGTGTTCCGGCCCTCTGTTATACTCGTGCCATGAGACGGCAACACTGGCTTTTCATATTATCCACGCTGGTGCTCGTATCCGGGTGCGCATCACTCGACGACTCTCTGGAGTCCAATCCATCAGGTACGCCCCGGATCACCTATGCACAATTGAAAGCATCGACCGAAATATATAAGGGGCAAGCTGTCACATTTGGAGGCAAAGTCTTAAGCGCGAAGCGGCTGAAAGACGGCACCAGAATCGAAATTCTTCAGCTCCCTCTGTTGTCCTCCCTCAAGCCAACGCTCGATTTGAGCAAGTCTCAAGGTCGTTTCGTCGCTATCAAGCGAGAGTTCCTCGACCCCGCCACCCTCCCCTTCGGCACATTTGTGACCATCACCGGAGAAGTCGCCGGATCGATGACCCTGCCGCTCGACGAAACGGAATACACCTACCCGGTCGTGGATATCAAGAACGTACGCGTGTGGCCGAAGGATGATGAAGACGGGCCGCCCCGCTTTCGACCGTACATGGGTCCCAGCCCCTATTGGGGCCCCTACTGGTCTCCATATTGGAGACCCTGGCCGTACTGGTGAGCGAGACGAGCGCGAAAGGCGAGGCAAGCGCGAGTTGCTCAGGGTCCAGATTCACGCCCATTCTACATTTCCCGCTAGTCACGCCCTTCTCACCTGTCTCGCTCATTACGGGAACCCCGCCCCGAGGATCCGCTCAACCCGATCGTCACGCCCGCCCAACTCCTGATATTTCCGATACTGTGCGAGCGCACGCGGCATGTCCTTTCGATGGAGTTCGTAGAACACACCCAAGCTGTAGCGAGCCTCGGCATGGTCAGGCTTCAGCGCTACCGTTTTCTCATAGGCTCGTTCCGCCTCCTCCAACCTGTTCATGCCGGTATAGATGCTGCCCAGGTTCAGGTGCGCTTCGGCATACTCCGGGCGATAGCGCAATACCTCAAGAAATTCCCGCTCCGCCTCATCCGGCCGGTTCCGGCTTCGATAGATAAACCCCAAATTAAAATGGGCATCCACGAGGTCAGGCTTAGCGGCAATCGCGCGTTGATAGGCAGACGCGGCTTCATCCAAATCGCCGTTCTTCTCGGCAATCTGCCCGTTCAGATACCAGGCATCGGCATGTGCGGGATGCGCCTTGGTGAGACGACGCACGGCCTCACGCGCCTCTTGGTATTCTCCTTGATTGTCACAGAGCGTGGCGAGACCGAACAATGCATCGGCGTGAGTCGGCTCGACGGCCAAAACCCTTGCATAGGTTTTCTTTGCAGCGGCGACGTCTCGCCGACGTTCATACAGCTTCGCCAAGCTGAGATAGGACTCGATGTGTGCAGGATGAGCGGCGACCGCACGGATCAGTGCCTGTTCAGCTTCAGCCGGTTTGCCTTGCAGCACATACAGGCCGGCTAAATCGTTCAACACG
>JABMDG010000023.1:3395-26444 GCA_015904045.1 Nitrospira sp. | reverse complement strand
CCGGAAATAATCAGCGGCGTGCGGGCTTCGTCGATGAGGATGCTGTCTACCTCGTCCACAATGGCGAAATTCAGCTCACGCTGGACGCATTGGCGCAAATCGTTGACCACCAGGTTGTCGCGCAGATAATCGAAGCCGTATTCGTTATTCGTTCCGTAGGTGATATCGGCACGATAGGCCTCGGGCCTGCTGCAAGGGCGGAGATGCTGTAGCCGCTTGTCCGATGCCTCGTAAGTCGGATCGAACATGAAGGAGGCGTCGTGTTGAATGATGCCGGTGGACAAGCCCAGCGCATGGTACAGCTGAGCCATCCATTGCGCGTCGCGCTTGGCGAGATAATCGTTGACGGTCACGAGATGGGCGCCCTTACCTTCGAGCGCATTCAAGTAGACCGGTAGGGTGGCGACCAGGGTTTTCCCTTCGCCTGTTTTCATTTCCGCGATCCGGCCCCTGTTCAGGATCATGCCGCCGATAAGCTGCACATCGAAGTGCCGCATATTGAGCACGCGGCGAGACATCTCCCGGCAGACGGCGAAGGCTTCCGGCAGGATGTCGTCCAGGGTCGCCCCGGCCTCCAGGCGTTTCTTGAATTCATGGGTCTTGTCCGCGAGCGCTTCATTGGAAAGGGGGGTCAGGCCGGATTCCAGGCTGTTGATCCGCTCGACGATCGGAAGGAGCGCCTTGATTTCACGGTCGTTTTTGCTGCCGAAGATCAAATTGAGGACTTGTGTGACCATATCACCGCAACTTTAATGGTTGTGTTGTGTCGTAACGCTTCGATGGTTCAGAAACTAACCGACGCAGTATACACAATCTGTTCCATGAATCCTATAATTAGCGGAGGCGTGGAGGTCAAACCACCGGCTTGACAGGTCTTGCGGGGGTCCACTACTATTTATGTTAGTACGTTTAGACATTTGTCTGGTCGTCTACCGATGAACCACCCAGCCCGTACATTCATCTCAATTGTGTTGGTGCTGTGTGTGTTGTCCGTCGGCGGTCTGGCTCAGGCCCAAGCGGCCGAGCATGCCGGACACCATGCCCAGCATCAAACTGCCACCCACGGCACCCTGCTGTGCTCCTGGATGTGTGCCGCGGGGACCGTACTCGACAGTGCGACAGTTCTGATTCCGACCGAACGCAGTTCGGTGGCACTCGTTTCGCTTTTCCTTCCTGCAAGTCCTTCAGTTGAGCCCTGCCGGATCGCTCCCAGCCGCGCCCCTCCGTCTTTCTCTCTCTAGTTTCTTCGCGTATCGATTCAATTAGGACCCAGCTTCCGTTTCCTAGGCGACTCGCACAGAGGGTCGTGAGGATAGCGGGGATGGGACTCATAGCTTAGAGAGAAAGGCCTCGTATCTTCATGGCAGGGAAACGGTTCATCCTCGGATTCATTCTCGGTGCAGCCAGCGTCTCTTTTTCATGGTTTCATGTCCAGACGGCCTACGCAGCCTGCGGAGCGGTGACATGCTTTGTCGTCGTCGGTTCGCAGCAACAGGTGCCGCAAGCGGGCCTGCTCACGTTCAACACGATTTACAATTACACCCCGATGCGTCTGTTGGACGGGACCACCGGCGTGATTCCCGCAATCGATCAACACGACCAGCGAATGATCCTGGACCACCACCGGGAAATCAGAAGTATCACGCAAACGGTCACGTTCGATCTGAATTACGGCATCACCGATCGCTTGGGCATCCAGGTGACGATTCCTTATTTGTGGCGGACACATAAGCATATCGATGGGCTGGGAGAGGAAAATGGCGGCAGGGGGGACCTTGTCCCATTTAAAGACACCGGGGTTGGTGATGTGACCTTCACGGGGAAATACAACATTTTGCCCATGCTAAGAGGCACGGTTGTCGCGGGATTCGGAGTGCAAGTGCCGACCGGTAGCACGAGCGCTAGAGATGAAGCAGGCCACGTCATGGAGGCGCCAGGCCAACTGGGCAAGGGGCAGGTGGGGTTAATTGGGTCGCTCTATCAAAGCTACGAATTGATCCCGCAGCGTCTGAGTCAATTTTTCTATGGCAGCTACCGCCACACATTCCGAAATAACGATGGCTACCAATTCGGAGACGAATATAGTTTAAATCTCGGCGCCAGCGGTGTTCCGCTCACAAGCGCGTCCTGGCTGGTGCTGATCGGTCAATTCCATTGGCGGTACATGGTCCATGACAATATGAGTGCGTCGTTGGAGCGGTCTGCCAGGCCGGGTGATCCCGTTTTTCCCGGTGAGCCGATCTCCATTGATCCCGCGATTCTAAACCGAAGTATTCCCAATACTGGTTCGACGTATTTCGCTTTTTCACCCGGTTTTCAGGTGAATGTGGGGGAATTGATCGATACGCCGTTGACGAAGATGACGTCGGCCTATTTTTATGCGCAGCTTCCGATTGAGCGAGATTCCAACAACAACCTTGCGCAGGGGACGAGCTATATCTTCGGGTTTACCCGATCGTTCCAGTTGGCGCAGGCTGGTTCATAAAAGCAGTGAGCGACGGATGTGGAGGCAGCAATGAGTAGAAAGATAAACTATAGCCAAATGGTGGGGGCATTGCTCGTGGCCATCCTTGCGGTGGCCGTCAGCGGTGGTCTCGCATGGAGCATGGGGTCGCGGGTTCCGGTGGTCGGCTCCATTCCCGAGGATTTTCGCTTGATCGATCTAGAGGGCAAGCAGCAGAGCCTCAGCCAGTATCGTGGCAAGGTCGTACTGGTGAACTTCTGGGCCACCTGGTGCAAACCCTGCACGACGGAGATGCCCGCAATGCAGGCCACCTACGACAAGCTTCGAGACAAAGGGTTTGTCGTGCTGGCGATCAACGAATTGGAAGACGATGCGAAAGTCCGTGAACACATCAAACAGCACGGCCACACGTTCCCGGTCTTGATGGATCGGGATAATAAGGTGGCGAATCAGTTCGGCGTCTTTGGATTGCCGGTGAGCGTGTTCATTGATGAGAAGGGCGTCGTCCAGGAATACATCAAGGGCGGACTTCTGACCGAGCAGAAGATTCTCGATGCGGTGGCGCGCATTCAGAAACAAGAGCCGATGAAAGCGGCGTCGCTTCATTAATACGTGAACGAGCAGATACGATGTCTCTTGTGAAACGACCCCGTCTCGTGTGGGCTCTGCTGGTCTGCCTCGTTCTGACGAACGGGTTTATGGCTGCGCCCAGCGTGGCCCATGCTGAGCACCACGGTGCCCATCATGATGCCGGAACGCATGCCAGCGGAATCTGCGCCTGGTTCTGCGCGTCGGGGCAAGGGGTTGAAGCTTCGTCCGTCAGTCTCGCCTCGGTACTACAGTTGGTCGGCCCATCAGGGGATATCTCTGCCGACCCGATCGTCCTTCTGTTTTCTTCTGATCTTTTCGCCCGCGGTCCCCCGGTTCTCTCTCTCTAACAATCACTCGTTCATATAGTTGCAAACTCGGGAATGCCTGTGTGGGCCCGGGTGCGCGTTCTCACGTCGTAAGACGGGAAAGACCATTTGCGATGGCTAAGAAACTGCCACCCCGCTTGGGGGTATCTCTTTGTGTGTTCGCCGTGGCGACGGCGTTCGTCGGACCACTCCCTGCGGATGCGTCCTGCGGCTCGGTCAGCTGTTTTGTGGTCATCGGGTCTCAGCAGCAGGTGCCGATGAAGGGACTGCTGACCGTGAACCTCATTTACAACTACACGCCGAAGATGGGCGCCCTTGCCTTCCAGGGCATTTAAGTAGACCGGCAGCGTCGCAACGAGGGTTTTCCCTTCGCCCGTTTTCATTTCCGCGATGCGGCCTTTGTTCAGGATCATGCCGCCGATCAGCTGCACATCGAAATGCCGCATGTTGAGCACGCGGCGGGACATCTCCCGGCAGACGGCAAAGGCTTCCGGGAGGATCTCGTCGAGGGTCGCCCCGGCCTCGATGCGCTTCTTGAATTCCTGGGTCTTGTCTGCGAGGGCTTCGTTGGAGAGGGGGGCCAGGCCGGATTCCAGGCTATTGATGTGTTCGACAATCGGAAGGAGTGCCTTGATTTCGCGGTCGTTTTTGCTGCCGAAAACCAGGTTGAGGAATTGCGTAAGCATATATAGTGCCGTGTGTAACGAGCTGCGATGGTTCAAAAAGTAATCGGCGCAGTATACAGCATCTCTCCGATGAATCCTATAATTTAGCGGGGGTCCTCCACCGGTGTGGACGGCTTGACACGCTTTGCCGGTGTCCATTACCATTCCAGTGTGAGTATTAAGTATGGACGTGTTGTGATGAATCGCGGCGTGCTTAAATCCCTGTCCATCCTCCTTGTGCTCTGTGTGCTGTCCGTCGGCGGACTCGCGCAGGCGCAATCCGTCGAACACGCCGGGCACCATGCGCATCATCAGGCAGCCACCCACGGGACCCTGCTCTGTTCCTGGATGTGCGCCGCTGGGACGGTGCTCGATAGTGAAACAGTCCTGATCCCGACCGAACGCAGTTCGGTGGCCCTCGTCGCTCTTCCCTATTCTACAAATCCTTCAGTTGAGCCGTGCCGGATTGCTCCCAGCCGCGCTCCTCCGTCTTTCTCTCTCTAATTTCTTCGCGTATCGATCCAATAGGACCCCAGCTCCGTTCCCCAGGCGACTCTCAAAGAGGGTCGTGAGGATTGCGGGGATGGGCCTGATAGCTTAGAGAGAAAGGCCTCGAATCATCATGGCAGGGAAACGGTTCATTCTTGGATTCATCCTAGGTGTTGCAAGCATCGCTTCTTCGTGGTTTACGGGCCAGACGGCCCAGGCGTCCTGTGGGGCGGTCACGTGCTTCGTCGTCATCGGATCGCAGCAACAGGTGCCGCAAGCAGGCCTGCTGACGTTCAACACGATCTACAATTACACGCCCATGCGGCTGCTGGATGGGACCACCGGCGTGATCCCCGCGATCGATCAACACGATCAGCGAATGATCTTGGACCACCACCGGGAGATCCGGACCATTACGCAGACGGCCACATTTGATCTGAACTACGGCATCACGGATCGATTGGGTATCCAGGTGACGATTCCTTATCTGTGGCGGACGCACAAGCATATTGATGGCTTGGGGGAGGAAAATGGCGGCAGGGGGGAACTTGTCCCGTTTAAGGACACTGGGGTCGGTGATGTGACGTTCACGGGGAAATACAACATTCTGCCGACGTTACGGCATATGATCGTTGCGGGATTCGGCGTGCAGGTGCCGACGGGCAGTACGGAAGCCCAAGATGCGGCAGGCCACATCATGGAGGCGCCAGGGCAGCTAGGCCGGGGACAGGTGGGACTGATTGGATCGCTCTATCAAACCTACGAACTGATCCCTCATCGGCTCAATCAGTTCTTCTACGGTAGCTATCGCCATACGTTTCGGAATAACGACGGGTACCAGTTCGGCGACGAATACAATCTCAATCTCGGGGCCAACGGGATTCCGCTTGCAAGCGCGCCCTGGTTGGTGCTGACCGGCCAATTTACCTGGCGGTACTTGGTGCATGACAACATGAGCGCCTCGCTGGAACGATCTGCCAGGCCGACTGACCCCGGTTTCCCAGGCGATCCGATCGTGCTCGATCCAATGATCTTGAACCGCAGCGTTCCCAATACCGGCTCGACCTACTTCGCCTTTTCCCCGGGGTTTCAAGTGAATGTGGGGGAATTGATCGACACGCCACTCACAAAGATGAGCTCGGCCTATTTTTATGCGCAACTGCCGATCGAGCGGGACTCCAATAATAATTTAGCGCAGGGGACCAGCTACATCTTCGGGTTCACGCGCTCGTTCCAACTGACAGGGGCTGGTTCATAAGAACTCGCCGCAACGGAGATGGAGGTAGCGATGAAGAATCAATCAATCAACCGTGCGACACGATGGGGCCTAATGGCCATGAGCCTGGCGTTGATCGTCAGCGGTGGCGTGGTTTGGGCCATGGGCTCGCGTGTGCCGGCGGTCGGCACCCCGGCCGAGGATTTCCGCCTGGTCGATCTGGAGGGCAAGAGTCAGAGCCTCAGCCAGTATCGGGGCAAGGTCGTCCTGGTGAATTTCTGGGCTACCTGGTGCAAACCCTGCACGACGGAGATGCCGGCGATGCAAGCCACCTACGAGAGACTTCGGGATAAAGGGTTTGTCGTGCTGGCGATCAACGAACTGGAAGACGATGCGAAAGTCCGTGAACACATCAAACAGCACGGCCATACGTTTCCCGTCTTGATGGATCGGGAGAACAAAGTGGCGAATCAGTTCGGCATCGTTGGATTGCCGGTGAGCGTGTTCATCGATGAGAAGGGCGTCGTCCAGGAATATATCAAGGGCGGACTGGCCGGGGAGCGGGTATTACGTCTGCCGCAACGGGGAGGACATGATCGTCATCGACTGCGGAGCCATCGGCCCCGACTATCAACCGGGTCATGCTCATTGCGATACCCTTAGCTTTGAACTGGTGATCGGCGGGCGACGCGTCATTGTCGACAGCGGTGTCTTTGACTATCAACTGAGCGAGGAGCGAGCCTATGCTCGGAGCACGCGCGCGCATAACACGGTTGTTGTCGATGGGAAAGAACAGTCGGAAATGTGGGAGGTGTTCCGCGTGGCGCGCCGGGCGAAGCCGCTCCCGGCGTTCTTGAGGAAGAATCCAGATGGAACAGTACTATTCGAGGGAGCGCACAACGGGTATGCGAAATTGAGAGGCAAGCCGATCCATAAGAGACACATCGTCTATGATGGGCAAGGCAGCTGGGTCATCAAAGATACGCTGCAGGGCAGCGGCATGCATCGCATGGACAGTTACCTTCATATCCATCCAGACTTCCATATCATCCGGATGGGGGCCTGTATTGCGATCAAGGCTCAGAGCGGCCATACCGTTGCGATGGTCGATGTATTAGGGCCGGCCGATACGAGGTTGGAACAGGGGTGGTATTTCCCGGAGTTCGGCGTGAAACATGAGAATCATGTGATTGTTTTTTCCTGTTCGCAAGAAGCTCCGTTTGGCCTGAGTTATCGGATCAGGAAGATGCCGGGTCGGCAGTAGGGAACAGGGAGAGAGGCCGCTTCCTCATTGCGGATGGTGAGCCAGATACGCCCGCCAGCCGCCGTACTTGGTGATCTCCCGGTGCCCCTCGACGAGCGCCTGCTCACCCAACACACCCAAGACAATGCTACCGTCTTCCAGCCGAACCTTGCCGATGCACAGACCGGGTGGTTCGTTCAGTAAGATTCCTGCCAGTCCGGCAGGGGGAACAGACCAGACTTCGACTGCGACCTTGACCCCGGTTCCATCCGTCACACGCAGCATCGCAGGGTGGTCGTCGTTAATCGTCCAGAGCCGATACGCCGCTTCAGTCTTCGTCTCCCGGACAAACGTGGCCTTGGCTGCCACCATGTTGGGATTGAGCTTGAGCCCCCGCATCAGCGTACCATTGACCGCCAGCAGCACATCGCTCTGGCTCATGCGGCACCCCCGGCGTAGGCTTGCCGGAGAGACGCGATGAGACGATCCGCAGTGGTCACCCAGCCGACAATTCCCCCCTGCGATTGGATCATGCGGACCGTCGCCTGTTTGAAATCGGGGAAATAGCTTTCGGTTCCGTCTTCAACTAAGAGACATTCGTAGCCGCGGTCGTTGGCTTCTCTCATGCTGGTCTGCACACAGACCTCGGTGGTGACGCCGGTGAAGACGAGATGGGTGATCCCGAGGGCTTTCAGGCGTTCCTGAAGATTGGTGGCGTAGAATGCCCCCTTGCCCGGCTTATCAATGACGAGTTCGCCGGCTTCGGGGCGCAATTGTGGAATGATGTCGTTTCCCGGTTCTCCCAATACGAGAATCCGTCCCATCGGGCCTGGATCCCCGATGCGCAATGTCGAGTCTCCGCGCAGCTTCTTGGCCGGCGGGCAATCCGACAAGTCGGGGCGGTGCCCCTCCCTGGTATGAATCACCGGCAGACTCAATTCGCGGAAGGTCTTGAGGAGTGCGGCCACGGTCGGCACGATCTGTTGCAGGTGTTCGACCCGGTTGCCCAGCGCTGCGCCGAACCCGCCTGGCTCGATGAAATCGCGCTGCATGTCGATGATCACCAGGCAGCTGGTAATCAGGCGACATCCTAGTTAATAGGGAGTTTGAACCAATCGTGATGTATATCCGAGTGGTGGATGATCACGGTATGTCGTAGTAACAAAGTTGCAGCGTTGACCGTCGGGCTGCTGACAAAGGAGGGGGCGGGCTATTCTGCCCCCTTCGACAACACGGCAGTATAGGAAGAGAGTCAGTGCAGAGTGAATCAGGTCCGAGTTCGGCAGCCTCCCTTCTCGGACCGGTGCGGGGCGCAGGTGCGTGTTCTATCTGCGTCCCGCGCATTTCCCAAGTCTTTCTGAATGACGGTCGAAGATACTTATCGTGAATCTTGCGCTAAATAGGCCCGCCAGCCGCCGTAGGTGGTGATTTCTCGATGTCCTTCGACGAGCGCCGGTTCGCCCAATACACCTAGGACGATGCTTCCGTCTTCCAACCGCACCTTCCCGATGCAGAGGCCGGGGGGCTCGTTCAGAAGAATGCCCGCCAGTCCGGCTGGTGGTACCGACCAGACTTCGACTGCAACGCGGACCCCGGTTCCGTTGGTGACACGCAGCATCGCCGGATGCTCATCATTGATGGTCCAGAGACGATATGCCGGTTCGGTCATCGCCTCCCGGACGAACGTGGCCTTGGCGGCGACCATGTTGGGATTGAGCTTGAGCCCCCGCATCAAGGTACCGTTGACGGCAAGCAACACATCGCTCTCGCTCATGTGGCACTCCCCGCGTAGGTCTGTCTCAGCGCCGCAATCAATTGGTCCGCGTTCGTCACCCAGCCGACAATACCGCCTTGCGACTGGATCATCCGGATTGTCGTTTGCTTGAACTCCGGGAAATAACTCTCGGTTCCGTCTTCGATGAGGAGGCACTCATAACCGCGATCGTTGGCCTCCCTCATGCTGGTCTGCACGCAAACTTCCGTCGTCACGCCTGTAAAGATCAAATGAGTGATACGGTGTTTCTTCAGGAGGTCCTGCAGATTCGTGCCGTAAAATGCCCCTTTGCCCGGCTTATCGACGACCAGCTCTCCGGCCTCAGGGCGTAGCTCCGGCATGATGTCATTCCCCGGTTCTCCCAAAACCAGAATGCGTCCCATTGGGCCGGGGTCTCCGATGCGGAGAGAGGAGTCGCCGCGTCGTCGCTTGGCGGGCGGACAATCGGACAGGTCCGGACGATGGCCTTCTCGCGTGTGAATTACCGGCAGGTGCAATTCACGGAAGGTCTTGAGGAGCTTGGCCACCGTCGGGACGATCTTTTGCAGGTGTTCGACCTTGTTGCCCAGTGCCGCGCCGAAGCCGCCGGGTTCCACGAAATCGCGCTGCATGTCGATGATGACCAGCGCGACTCGATCGCCGGAGTCCCGGGACGGCAGCGGATAGGGATAGGGAGAAGCCGGTACGGTAGTCATGTCGTATGTCCTGTCATGTGCCGTCCAATAATCGCCAGGTCGGCGCCGGACGACGTGGTTTCATAGACGAGTTGCCCGTTGAACATCACTACCGTGCGGTCTGATAGCTCCAGGATCTCGTCAAGGTCTTCGCTGACCAGAAGAACTGCCGTCCCACGATTGCGCGCAGCGACAATCTGCAGGCGAATTTCCTCCATGGCCAGAAAGTCCAGTCCGAAACAGGGATTGGCGATGATCAGAATCTCCACCTCCGCCGACAACTCCCGCGCCAAGACTGCCCGCTGTACATTGCCTCCCGAAAGCGACTGAATGGGTGTGTCTGGATAGGGCGGTTTGATGTTGTAGCGCTCGATCAGTCCGAACGCGCTCCGGCGTAGTGCTGGACGACTGATAAGCCAACCGCCCACCGCGTGAGGTTCACGATCGAAATTGCGAAAGGCTAGGTTTTCCGCCACCGTCATGCGTCCGACGCACGTGTTCTGGAGCGGTTCTTCCGGCAGGCAGAACATCTTGTGCTGCATAATCTTCTCGCGAGTCGGCTGAAAAGGCTGATCCTGCACGCGGATCGCGCCGGAAGTGGCCTGGCGCTGCCCTGCCAGGACCTCGACCAGTTCTCGTTGACCGTTGCCCGAGACTCCGGCCACCCCGACGATCTCGCCTTCATGGATGGTGAGATGCAGCCCCCGCACGACTTCCACGCCGATATCATCCTTGACGCGGATATCTTGCAGAATTAGCTTCGGAACTTTCTTTGACAGGACGGTCCGTTGCTTCGGCTTCGTCGTCACTTCTGATCCCACCATCATTTCCGCCATTTGGGAGACCTTCAGCTCCGAAACTGTTCCGGAACCCACAAATTGTCCCTTGCGAAGGACCGTCACTTCATCCGCAAATGCCGCCACTTCGCGAAGCTTGTGGGTAATGATCAGGACGCTCACTTGGTGGGCCAGAGTCATCGCCCGGAGATGGCCCAAGACTTCATCCGCCTCTTGTGGCGTCAGGACGGAGGTCGGTTCGTCCAGAATAAGGATTCGGTTCTGCAGCGCGAGTTGTTTGAGAATTTCCACTTTTTGTTTTTCGCCTGCGGCGAGCGAACTGACGCGAGCGGAGAGCGACACCTTGAACGGCATCTTTTCCATGAACTGTGTCAGCTGATGCTCTTCTTTCTGCCAATTGATGACAGGGTCCAGTTTAGCCTTGGAGATCACCAGGTTCTCGAGAACCGTCATGTTGGGGATGAGGGTGAACTGCTGATACACCATGCCGATGCCGAAGGTCTGTGCATCGCGTGGGCTGCGAATCGTGACCGGTTGCTGATCCAACACAATCTTTCCCTCATCCGGGTGGTAATACCCCATGATGCATTTGACCAAGGTGCTCTTGCCCGCACCGTTTTCACCGAGCAGTGCATGGAACTGGCCGGGCCGCAGGTGAAAATTGACGTCCTTCAAGGCCACGAGCGGCCCGAAGCGTTTGGTAATTCCCAACGCTTGCAAATCTGGAGGAACTCCATCCGTCATGAAAGCGCCTCTAACAGGGCATCCGATTTTGCCACGGCACCGAACACTCCGCCCTGCATTTTGACCATATTTATCGCAGCCTGATGATTGCCCAAATCAGTCGCACCACAACAGTCTTCCAGCAAGAGACATTCGAAACCGCGGTCATTGGCTTCACGCATGGTGGTATGGACGCAAACGTCGGTGGTGATTCCGGCAAGAATCACATTGTTGATGCCGCGAAGCCGCAACAACATATCTAAATCGGTTGCCCAGAACGAGCCCTTGCCTGGCTTATCGATGATCGGTTCGTCCGGCTTCGGAGCGAGTTCGGGAATGATCTCCCATCCTGGCTCTCCGCGAACCAGGATTTTCCCGCAAGGACCGGGGTCTCCGATGCCGGCTCCGATTCTTCGGCTGCGCCACCGCTTATTTTCCGGTAGATCCGCCAAGTCCGGCCGGTGGCCTTCCCTGGTGTGGAAGATATGCATTCCAATGGTTCTGGCTTTCGACAGCACTTTGAGGATATGCGCAATCGGGGCACGGGTCAGGGAAATGTCATAGCCCATCTTGTCGACGTAACCGCCCTTGCCGCAAAAATCGGTCTGCATGTCGATGATGAGAAAGACCGTATTGTCCGGCCGGAGGTCACCGTTATAGGGATAGGGATAGGGGTTGGATGCAACGTACCTACTCATGGCTCACCTCCCATAGATCTCTGGGTTTGGGTTTTGCGATTCATCCTTTCTCACCACCTAACGAGTCACGGTCAGCTCATGCGGTACTCCAACCAGTGTGCGCCGTGGAGAGCAGGTAATGATCATCACCGCCAAGGTCATGATATAGGGGATCGCGTTGAAGATATAATATCCGCCGGTGATCCCTACAGATTGCAAGGACGGTCCCAGGGCTGCCGCACCACCCCATAAAAGTGATACCCAGAGGCACCACAGCGGCTGCCAACGGGCAAAGATCACCAGTGCCACCGCCATCAACCCTTGTCCGCTCGAAAGGCCTTCGCTCCAATTGAACGGGTAGTAGAGGGAGAGATAGGACCCTCCGATTCCGGCCAGAAATCCTCCTTGAGCCGTACTAAGGATCCGTATGCGATCAACCGGCAATCCCAGAGCGCGTGCCGCATCCGCGCTTTCGCCGGCGACCCGCACTTTCAGTCCCCAGGCCGTATTTTTCAGCATCCACCCAAGCGCGATTGCCACGACGATCCCTACCAGAAACAAGGCGTTGATCTGCAAGGCCGCCTTAATCTGAGGCAACTCGCTCCAGCCCCCGAGGTCGATGGAAGGCAATCGAGGAGCAGATGGTTGGATATAGGGCTTTCCCAGAAAGAAGGCCAACCCCGTGCCGAACAGCATCATCGCAATTCCGACCGCAATATCGTTGACCCGTTTGAAACTGCAGAGCCAGCTATGCAAGGCACCGAGCACCATGCCGGCCAGGCCGGCACACAAGACTCCCAGCCACGGAGACCCGCTGTGCAGCGAGACGGCGTAACCGGTCATGGCGCCCATGACCAGTGTACCTTCAAGGCCCAAATTGATGCGGCCGCTTTTCTCGGTCAAACATTCGCCCAGTGACACAAAGAGAAACGGGGTACCGATTCGAATCGCTCCGCCTAGCACGGCGATAAGCACTCCCCACCACCCGACTTCCATCAGGACGCTCCTTGTTTCTGCAAACTCGAAAAACGACCATACAGGGTTTCACTAAAGAGGATGACGAGGAAAATGATCCCCTGCATCACGAGCACAGTCGCGTCGGGTAGCTCATGCGCGCGCTGCAGCAATCCGCTGCTTGCGCGGATTCCTCCCAACAAGACGGCAACGGGAATGATGGCCAATGGATTATTGCGTGCTACAAAGGCGACGAGAATGCCGGCATACCCATAATTGGCATTGAGGGTGTCATTGGCCCTGCCATGGATGGCCGCTACTTCCAATGTACCTGCCAGTCCACCTGCTGCTCCGGCCACGCAACAAATGATCAAAATCAGCCGCCCGACCGGCAAGCCTGCGACCTGGGCTGCGCGAACATTGCCTCCGGCGATCTGTGACGCGAAGCCGAAGACGGTGTGGTGCATGAGAAACCATGCGATGACGCACGCCACGATGCCGAACACCAATCCCCAATGCAGGTCGGTGCCAGGAATGACGCCGAGCATATTGGCCTCTCCGATATGATGCGTCGAGGGATGATTGAGGCTTTCCGGATCGCGAAAGGTGCTGGTGACGAGGTGGTTCAGGAGGGCGATGGCAATATAGTTCAGCAACAGACTACTGATGGTTTCATTGACGGCGCGATAGTGCCGTAATGCCCCTCCAATCATAAGCCACACGCCGCCGGCTATCATGCCGACGAGCGCCATGGTGGTCAGAACGACCATCGGAGGAGCCGTCGGCATGGTGAGAGCCGCGATGGCCGCGAAGAGGCCACCCATGACGACGGCACCTTCTCCTCCAATGATAATCAAGCCGAGATAACCCGGCAGTGCGGTGCAGAGGGCTGTCAGCATCAACGGCGCGGCTCGCACCAACGTGTTCTGCCATGAAAATGCGGTTCCGAAGGCGGCACGATACATGGTCTGATAGACCTCAAAGGGATTCGCGCCTGCCGCAGCCACGAACGCTCCGAATAACACCATCGACACGGAGAGCGAGCCGACGATGATGAGGAACGGCTCAAGCGCTTTGCGTAGGTCTGTGGGCATGCCCGGCACCTCCCCGGACTCACGACTTCGTTGATCCGACAACCCCTTCAACCAGCCAGTCCATGCTCTCCAGCCAAATATCCGTCTGGACGTGTTCTTTGCCGGCCGCAATGATGGTCCGTCCGGTATTGTCCTTGATCGGGCCCTTGTACACGACCATGTTCCCGCTCATGAACTTCGCTTTGGCATCGTCCGCTTGCTTCCGCACTGCATCGGTTACCACTTGGTTGTACTCCGACACCTTCACCAGCCCTTCCTTCAGGCCGCCGCGTACCAAGTGAGGAATCGGCCGTCCGTTCCGGATCATGTCAGCGTAGTCCATGTAGACTTTCGCCCAATTCCACTCGGCTCCCGTGAGGTAGCCACGAGGGGCCAGTTTCGCTTGGTTGCAATGATAGCCGGTGCAGTAGATTCCTCGCTTTTCGCACGTCGTCATGACGACCTTGGGGCTGTCGACATGGCAGGTGATGACATCGATCCCTTGGTCGACCAAACTATTTGTTGCTTCCGCTTCGCGGACCGGCAATGACCAGTCGCCGGTGAAGATCACATTGACGGTTGTGTTTGGTTTGATGCTGCGGGCGCCAAGTGTATAGTTGTTGATATTGCGCAAGACTTGCGGAATAGGCTTCGCCGCGACAAACCCCAGCTTCCCGCTCTTGCTCATCCCGCCTGCTACGATGCCGGCGACATATTGCGATTCATCGATGTAGCCAAAGTAACTCCCGACGTTTTTGGGGTGTTTGCCCTCTTGGTAGAGCCCGCCGCAATGCAGAAACTGGATGTTGGGAAATTGGGGCGCGACCTTGAGAATGTGCGGGTCGAAATAACCAAATGACGTTGGGAAGAGAACCTGGGCGCCGTCCAGCTTGACCATGCTTTCCATGGTTTTTTGGACCTCGATGGTCTCAGGCACTTTTTCTTCATCGAAGGCCTTCACCCAGTCGAGCTTGGCCACCGCCGATTTGCCCTCAAAATGCGCCTGGTTGTAGCCATAGTCGTCCCGTGGTCCGACGAAGATGAATCCCATCTTGACCTTGTCCGCTCCCCAGGCTCGGCCGGGCCAGTGCAAGCCACCCAACAGTCCCAGCGCTCCGGCCGCCGCGGTTCCTGTGAGAAGCTGGCGTCTTGTCAGTTTGTTTGGTGCAGTCATAGGTCCTCCTTAGTTGTGGAATGTGAGCGGTGCCGCTCCATCCCGTACGATGAACGTCCCCGTCTTGCCAGCCAGCGCCCGACCGATATTGGGAGGATCGGTGATCAAACCCGCGCGTCCGCCTCCTTCCAAAAATTCGATGATTGCCTGAATCTTCGGCCCCATGCTGCCCTTGTCGAATTGATTGTCCGCTGCATGCTGCTTCGCTTCAGCCAGCGTCATGCGGTCCAGCCAGCGCTGGTTCGGTTTGTTGAAATTGACGGCCACCTTCTCGACGCCGGTGGACACCATCAAGAGGTCGGCGCCGATGCCGCGGGCCAGCAGGCTTGACGCAAGGTCCTTGTCAATGACGGCTTCCACTCCGATGAGATCGCCGTCCTCGTTTTCGACGACGGGAATCCCGCCGCCCCCGCAGGCGATGACCACGAAGCCGGAATGGGCCAACTCCTTGATCGCCGCCATTTCGACGATGGTTTTAGGCAGGGGTGACGGGACAACACGCCGCCATCCGCGCCCGGCATCCTCCTTCACCACCCATCCTTGCCGCGCGGCCAGCCGGCGCGCGGTCTGTTCGTCAAAGTGTGATCCGATGGGTTTGGACGGATCGGTAAAGGCCGGATCGTCGCGGTCCACGAGAGTTTGCGTGACGATGGCCACGGCTTTCCGGTCGAGCCGGCGCCTGCGAAATTCGTTGTACAGCGCTTTGATGAACATGTAGCCGATGCCCCCCTGCAAATCGGCGTCGGCGTAATCCATCGGCACGGGGGGCACTTCTTCCAGCGCCAGCTCCGAGCGGCGCAGAATGAACCCGACCTGCGGGCCGGTCCCGTGGGTGATCACCACATTCCAACCGGCGGCGATCATGTCCACGATATGATGGGCGGTGATGGCGGCCTCCCGGCTTTGATCCGGAATCGATTCGTGGTGCTTATCCCGGATCAAGGCGTTGCCTCCGACCGCGACTACGGCGATGTTGTGTGTGGCGTTCATTGAACACCTCCCGTGTCTTCACCGAGAGCGTTCGGGTCGTCGGCGAGGGCAGACACTGCTTGCGCAAAGCAAGCCAGTGGCGCGCGCGTGATGCCGGCGCCGATTTGCCCGATGCCAGCCTCGCGATGGGCGATGCCGGTGTTGATAATCGGGAGAATCCCGGTATCGACGACCTTCCGGATATCGATGCCGGCCGGTGAACCGGCGAAATTCATCGCTGGCAGCGTGAATGCGGTGTTGCGGCCGATTGTGATATGGGCCATGGCCGCCGTATTCTCGACGGCATCCTGCGGAGTGCCGCCGACGAACTTGACGATCGCCGGAGCCGCAGCCATCGCAAAGCCGCCCAAGCCGGCCGTCTCCGTGATCGCGCTGTCTCCCAGATCCGGCGCGGCATCGGCGGTGGTGTAGCCGGGGAAGAATAGGCCGTCCACCACCGGGGACGGCGCAGTGAACCACCGATCGCCCGTGCCGCTGACGCGAATGCCGAACTCGACACCATTTCGGGCCATCACCGTCACCATACTGCTTCCCTGAACGCCGTGCGCGGCGTCGAGCATGGACTTGCAGGCGGCCATGGAGAGATTGAGAAAGAAATGGTCGTTCCCGGCGATGAAATCGACGACGGCGGCGATGTCGGACGACGGGGCGCCGGTTTTCAATAATGAGGAGATCAGTTTCTTCAGGAAAAGGCCGGAGGCGGCGCCATTGCGGTTGTGCACTTCGTCTCCCATGTGCAGGGCTTGCGCGATCAGCGGCTTTAAGTCCAATCCGCCGAGCCTCTCGACTCCCGCTCGGAGGGTGGGGGCGAGCACCTGTCCCATCCACCGAAGACGGTCGATCACTTCTGGGCCATTGGCGCCGAATCTGAGCGCCTTGCCGATTCCCTCGTTGAAATTACAGAACGACTGATTCCCGTCGGTCGTATTGGACACCATCCAGACGGGCATGGAGGGGCTGATGATGCCGGCCATCGGTCCGACGGCATTGTGATGGTGGCAAGGCTCGAACGCGATCTCACGATGAGAGGCCATGGCCTCTGCCTTGGCGAGATTCTCCGCCCATCCTTCATAGAGAATCGCGCCGATGATGGCCCCCTTCATGGGGCCGCACATCCCTTCCCAGCCAATGGGAGGGCCGCTGTGCAGGATCATGCGATCCGCCATATTGGGTATCACGTCGGCGGCGACGCCGATTCCGCAAAGCACCGGTTGGGCTGATTGGTACGAGTCGAAGGCCTGTCGGTTGGACGTCTCCACGGAGGGCCGGTTCACAAGTCGGGCCAAGGCACGGCCGATGTCTTGCCGTCCCTCGGCAGGCGGAGCCCAATCCAACTGGAGCACCGTTCCGCCCGCACCGGTGATGGACTCGGCGAAAGAGGACAGGCCCACGTTCAACACCTGCAACGGTTCCTGAAATAAGGTTTGGCTCACGCGACGCCCCCTGCTACGCCGATGGTCGCCGCAATCGCCGCGGCCGTGCGCACCGCCTGTGCGTTGTTCTCCGCCAGGATCATCCCCGCATCCCGTAAGGTACGTTCCTGTTGTGACAGGCTCTGAGGGTCCGAGGCAGTGCCGCACACGAATCCGATGACGACCACCTGCCGGCCTGCCTTCTTTGCCGAGTCCAAGGCCGTGTGCAGCACAGGCGCCATTTCCCCGGCTGGATTCGGGTGGGACCCGTACCCGAGCACGACATCCAGCAGGATGACCGCCACCTGGGGATCCGCCGCCTCTTTCAAAATGCGTTCATTGCGCAACCGATGGTCGATCATGGGATGGGGCCGTCCTCGGGTGAAGAGATCGTCGCCCAGATCGATGACCGTATGGTCGTGGCTGGACCAGACATCGTGCAGACGGTCTCCCGCTTCCACCGGAGTGTTGGAATAGACGCGCCCCAATTCCTTCTTCAGCAGGAGCGAGGCTTCGTAACAGAACGTGCCTCCGCTATAGAGCCCGCGGATGTACTGCTGCCCGGCCGAAAAACGCGGCGGCATCTCGAAAAGGAGAGGCTTGGAACCTCCTTCATCGGGCTTCCGGCCGTCCGCCAGCGCAACAGCGGCCGCCGCGGCATCTTCAAGGGTGCAGGCCGCGAAGATGTTCGGCCGAGTTCCACGCTCAAGCTCCGCGCCCAGAAAATTCACCACGACCGGTTTGCCCGCCTTGCTTGCCGCCTCCAACACCCGTCTCGCGACCTCCGGGGCCGGTGGTTTGGAAATCAGCACGATCACCGAGGTCGTCGGATCGGCAGCCAGGGCATTCAGGCCCTGGAGCATCGAAAGCCCCCCTACGTCCTTGTGCAAATCGTGTCCGCCGGTGCCGATCGCCTGTGACACGCCTTTGCCCCATCGATCGATCAGGCAGGTCACCTGTTGCAGGCCGGTGCCCGATGCGGCGATGACGCCGATTGTCCCGCGCCGCACGACGTTGGCGAACGCGAGCGGAATGCCGTTGATGATCGCGGTCCCGCAATCAGGCCCCATGACGATCAGATCCCGATTCTGCGCAAAACGCTTGAGTGCGATTTCGTCTTGCAGCGCGACGTTGTCGCTGAAGAGCATCACGTTGAGGCCGAGGCGCAGGGCCTTGAGCGCCTCGGCGGCGGCATATTCGCCGGGCGTGGAGATTAAGGCGAGATTGGCCCCGGCCATACGCTCAAGGCCCATTTCCAAGCTTCGAGGTGAGATGTCGCGCGGTCCTCCCTTTCCCGAGCCCGAGGACGGAGACTCCTTCAGTGCCGCTTCGGCCGCTGCACAGGCGGAATCGAGCGCATCGGTGTTCCCTTGGAATGCAATCAGCAGGTCATTGGCGCCGGCATCCACCGCCTCGTCGAGCAATCCCGCTTCCCGGAGGAGGCTGATGTTGTTTGCGGTGGCCATGACGGCCGAGGCCTGTTCCACTCCGGGCAGACGGCCCAAGGTGGAGGAGAGTTGCATGAGCGAGACGGAGTCGCGGTAGAGGTTGCGGATAACCTTGGTCGCCCGGGCCATGGGAACGTCCTCCCCATTGCGATGCCACGGCCGTATCCGGCGCATGGCGTTCACCGTCAGGCAGGTGGTATTTCCCGCCTCCGGCTTCTGTGGCGAACGTCGGACTTTACTGGATATAACCTCGTCCGGGTTAGTACTTGTTGCCGAGCCAATGGCTTTCTCAGGGAAGAGCAAGCCGACAGTCTTAGGTGCGCCAACTTGAACACATTGTTGTATACGAAGTCAAGAGGCGGCCGGGACGCATGAGCCTATCCCTCCGATGAGGGGCCTGCCCAAGGGATACAACCGGCCAGTAGCCCGGCGACGGCGTCGGTACCAGAGCTGTGGCCGATCTCTAAGTTAGCTTGCGTCGCGGCACGGACGTGGCCGGCTCCCGTCGGGTGATCCAACTGCCGGGCCAGCGACGCGAGCGGTTCCGCACTGTGGCCCTTGATCGCCGAATGGATATAAGCGCGGCTGATTTCATTCGTGCCCATGGCGGCTTCAGCCAGCCTGGCCCCCAGGGATGCCAAGAACTGTAACCGGAACACATTACCGCCTGTGCAGCTCCAGAGGCCAGTCATGTATCCTACGAGAAAGTCATCGCCCGCTGGGGTCAACCCGGGCCCTAGACCGATAAGCCGCTCGAGCGGAATCGCAGCTTGCTCCAATTGGAGAGTGTGGGTTGCATGGAGCAAGGGAGGGATCAGCTCCAAGACCCGTCGTGCCGGTGCGCTCAGGCCAATTCGCGTGACACAGTTCTTCTCCGCCCGAACCACGGCGAGACCTACCAACACTCGCATGTCTCCTTGGCCCTCCGTCTCCAGCGTGCGCCGGGCAAGAGCCCATGCTGCGGCATGAGCTGCCCGGTGAAGATCGATCCGCAAGCAGGCGAGGTCAATGTGCCGGCGATTTGCGCATCGAAGATCGGCGGACAGATCTGATCCGGCGATACGGAGTATCCCCCCCCGGCAGGCGACCGCTTGTCCGGTTCGAACCAGATTCGAAAAATCAAACGGCGAGGGAGTCGCCAAGCGAAGACCGTTAGGCACGTCTCTGTGACGTGGTGACAGGAGGGTCAGCAGATTGCCGTCCGCAAGCCGGATGTTGCACGCGCCGCGGAACACGCTGTGGATCACACCGGTAAAGCGATCCGTCGGCGCCTCAATGCCGGCTGAGAGGGCTGGGAGACGCATCGGACACCCTCCACCTTTCCGGTGGCCTTGCAGCGAGGTTGCCTCCGAGCTTCAGAAATTCCCGCAGCGGGCGCCTAGAACGAAAAGGACCGAGCCAACGCGTCCTTAATCGCCATGTGAACGTTGTTCCGGCCCTCTTCGATGTTTCGTCGCATGGCCAGACGCGCACCGGCCGCATCTTTCGCAGTAATAGATTTCAGAATGGCCAGGTGCTGGTGGCAGGTCCTTTCCGCCCGATCGGTCTTTCCGAAGTCGATGATACGGAACAGCATCAATCGTTCGTTGATGGCGCGCAACTGCTGCAAGAGAGACTCGTTTCCAGCCGCTTGGGCGAGTGTTTCGTGGAACTCCGTATCCAACCTGGCGAGTTCTTCATCCTTCTTTGAAGAACCCTTGAGGACTCCCATCCATGTGCGTTTGAGCGCCGCAATCTGGCCATGTGCGGCCGGGCCACGGTGGGCCAGCCGTTCGACGACAAACAGCTCCAGGGCCAGCCTCACCTCGTAGAGTTCTTCGATTTCGAGAAGATTGTACTGTTTGACCGCATAGCCCCGGTTGGGCATTTTCTTGACGAAGCCGTCCGTGGCCAGGATTCGGAGGGCTTCCCGTACCGGGCTGCGGCTCACATTGAACTGTTTGCACAGGGCCGCTTCGGTGAGACGATACTCCGGCGGATAGCGCCAGTGTAGAATCTGGTCTTTCAGCGCCGTCACAATCGATGCGCTGAGATTCGCGAATCCCCTCTCATGCATGATTGCCTTCCCACCCATAGATGTTGTCGGGCGAGGATTGCCTCGTCATTCCATCGGGTGACATAGTATACAACCATGGGTACAAATGTCTAACGGGAGATCATGTCCGTTGATTTGCCACGCCACGGTCTTTATAGTCCGCAGAGTTGAGTCACAGGCGGGGGCGACCATGCAGGGTCCGACGGGAAACCGGTCTGTTGCACGCGCCGCCTGTGTTCTGGGTCTTGTGCTCCTCTCGGTTGCTTTACCATCCTTGTGCCAGTCCGCCTCACAAACGACCCGACAGGATGACGCACGGCTGCAGCTGGAACGCGGCGAAGCGCTGCTGCACCAAGGGAATCTCAAGGGAGCGGCCGACGCGGCGAGACGAGTGCTCGAACAGAATCCCTCGTCGGCAGAGGGGCACTATCTCCTTGGGCGAGTGTTCCTCAATGACCGCAAACCGGAGAAAGCCGCAGAGGAATTTACCCGTGCCCTCGCCCTTCGGCCGGCCTTTCCTGGCGCATTAATGGAATTGGCCGGTGTCTATGTGTTGCAAGGCAAACCGGCCGACGCCGAGCAGGCGCTCTCACGCGCGATCAAGGCAGATCCCAATCATGTCGCAGCCTATCTCGCTCTGGCGAAACTATACGAACGGCAGCAAGACTTCGCAGCGGCGAAACAGACCTATCAGCGTGTCCTGGTGATTGAGCCGAAGCAGGCCGAGGCGCTCTTTCAGCTTGCGACGCTTCTTGACCAGCATGGCGAATCCAAAGAGGCGCGTGAAACCGTGACCCGTCTGACGACGGTGAGCCCCAAACATGCCGAGGGGTGGTACCTGAGCGGGCGGATCGCCGAGAAAAACGGCGATCTCCTCGAAGCGGCCTCTGCGTATCAGCAAGCCGTGGCCGCCAAGCCCGATCTGGTCGCGGCCCATTACAATCTGGGGTTTATCTATCGGAGCCAAGACAAGCCGAAGGAGGCGGAGCGGGAATTTCTGGAGGTGCTACGCTATCGCCCGGAATATGCGGAGGCCTATATGAGCCTAGGCGCTCTCTACACCGGCATGAACCGGCTGGAGGACGCGGAGCAGGCCTATAAGAAGGCGGTCACGCTCAAACCTGACTATGCCGAGGCCCGGTACAATTTCGGCGTGTTCTATGAGCTCCATCGAAAAGACATGCCGCAGGCGCTTACCCAATATCGGAAGTATCGAGAACTGGGCGGACGGGATGAACGAGTCGAGAGGATCATCGGAGGGGGGATTCCGTGAGAAGGCCGAGGTTAAGGCTAAGGACATTGCCGAGTGAAACCTTGAACCTTGAACTCAGCCTTCGCCTTTACCAGTAATACGGCCAGGGGCGCCAATAAGGGGACCAGTAGGGCCCCCAGTAGGGACCGGGGCCGATGTACGGCCGAATGCGGGGCGGTTCTTCTTCTTTCTGCCACACACGCAGATTCTTGATCTCCACAACCGGGTAGGTATAGTCCGTTTCATCGAGCGGCAGGATTATGGCTCCGGCGACTGCTCCAGTAATGGTCACGAATGTGCCGGCGGGGAGGGTGGCCGGATCGAGAAACTCCTTCTTCGTTGCGACGAAACGGCCTTGCGATGTGCTCAAGTCCAAGGCCGGCTTCAACGAGGAGACAAGAGGCAACTGAAGGATTTCAAGCCTGGTTTCTTCTTTTAGGCGTTTTGCGCTGAGGACCTTGCCCCCGAACGTCACGGTCTGTCCGGTATAGGTCTCAGGCGCCGCTTTCACTTGTGCGTAGGTGACGCGTGGTCCACTGGATTCGAGGTTGTCCTCTGTCGCGCAGCCAGACGCGATCAACAGCACCGACAGGCTCGGCAACCACCACCGTCGCATCATGGCGGCATTATAACAAAGAACCGACGGCGGTGTGGTCCATCGTTGAAGAAAAGATATAATGGAGCCCAGGCTATTACCTCGAAAGGAGTGTGCGATGAATGGTCGAACGAGCGCGATGTGGAAACAGGCCGGAGTCCTCCTGGGAGCAATCCTCCTGCTGAGCCTGCCGATGGGCGCACAGGCGGCGACTCCTCAGTTGAAGGGCAACTTCGAGCTGTTGAAAGACGAACCCTCGACCCATCAGAGGGGCAAAGTGAAGATTGTCGAATTCGCTGACTTTTATTGTCCGCATTGCCATCATTTTGAAGAAACGGGATTGCCGCTTCTCGTCAAAGAATTCGGGGACAAGATCGAGGTGACGATGGTCGGATTCCCTGTCATTCCAGGCAAACTCCCGACCGCCTTCGATATGTATGAGCAGGCCAAAACGATGGGTAAAGGCAACGAAATGAA
>JABMDG010000023.1:0-3295 GCA_015904045.1 Nitrospira sp. | reverse complement strand
CATGTGCCGTCCGATCAGCGCGAGATCGGCGCCGGACGACGTGGTTTCATAGACCAGCTGACCGTTGAACATAACGACCACACGGTCGGCCAGTTCCAGGATCTCATCAAGATCTTCGCTGACTAAGAGGATTGCTGTGCCCCGGTTGCGCGCGGCGACGATCTGCAGCCGGATTTCTTCCGTCGCCAGAAAGTCCAATCCAAAACAGGGATTGGCCACGACCAGGATTTTCACTTCCGCCGAGAGTTCACGGGCCAGGACTGCTCGCTGGACATTGCCTCCCGAGAGAGACTGGATCGGTGTGTCGGGATAGGGCGGTTTGATGTTGTAGCGCTCGATCAGGCCGTACGCGCTCCGGCGTAGCGCAGGGCGGTTCATGAGCCAGCCGCCCACGGCGTGCGGTTCCATATCGAAGTTGCGGAATGCCAGATTCTCCGCCACGCTCATGCGCCCGACACAGGTATTCTGAAGAGGCTCCTCCGGGAGGCAGAACATCTTATGCCGCATGATGTTGTCACGGGTCGGCTGGTAGAGTTCATCATGCACGTGGATGGTGCCGGCCGTGGCCGGCCGTTGGCCGGCCAGCACTTCCACTAACTCTCGCTGCCCGTTTCCTGAGACGCCGGCGACCCCGACGATCTCACCCTCATGAATCGTCAAATGGACGCCCCGGACGACTTCGACGCCGATGTCGTCATTGACGCGAATGTCCCGCAAGAGCAGCTTCGGCGTCTTGGTCGAAGTCTCGATCCGCTGCTTTGGCTTGGCCGTGATCTCGGATCCCACCATCATTTCCGCCATCTGGGAAATCTTCATCTCCGAGACCTTGCCGGTTCCGGCGAACTGTCCCTTTCGCAGCACGGTCACTTCGTCCGCGAACGCCGCCACCTCTCGAAGTTTGTGGGTGATGATCAACACGCTCAACTGTTGTGCCAGGGTCATGGCGCGAAGATATCCCAGGACTTCGTCCGCTTCGTGCGGCGTCAGGACGGACGTCGGTTCGTCCAAAATGAGGATGCGGTTGCGCAGCGCCAGCTGCTTGAGGATTTCGACTTTTTGCTTTTCCCCCGCTGCAAGGGAACTGACGCGGGCGCCGAGCGGCACTTGGAACGGCATCTGCGCCATGAACTGCGTCAGCTGATCCTGTTCCTCTTTCCAGTTGATGACGGGATTGAGGCGGGCTTTCGAGATCACCAGATTTTCGAGCACCGTCATGTTGGGAATGAGCGTGAACTGCTGATAGACCATTCCGATCCCGAACGTCTGCGCGTCGCGCGGGCTGCGAATTGTGACCTGTTGCCGGTCCAGGAGAATCTCTCCCCCATCCGGGCGGTAATAGCCCATGATGCATTTCACCAGGGTACTTTTGCCGGCGCCGTTCTCGCCGAGCAGGGCATGAAATCGGCCGGACCGGAGATGGAGATGGACATCCTTCAGGGCGGTGAGCGGCCCGAACCGTTTGGTGATGCCGCGTGCCTCCAGATCCGGAGGAGCCGGATTCGTCATGACAGTGCCTCGATGAGGGCGTCCGATTTCGCTACGGCACCGAATACGCCGCCCTGCATCTTGATCATCTTCAGGGCTGCCTGGTGGTTTCCGTAATCGGTCGCTCCGCAACAGTCTTCCAGCAACAGACATTCAAAGCCCCGGTCATTGGCCTCGCGCATGGTCGTGTGGACGCACACATCGGTCGTAATGCCCGCCAAGAGGATATTGGCGATGCCGCGCAGCCGCAACAGCATTTCCAGATCGGTCGCCCAGAAGGAGCCTTTGCCGGGCTTGTCGATGATGGGTTCGCCGGCTTTCGGAGCGAGTTCGGGTATGATCTCCCACCCCGGCTCTCCTCGCACGAGGATTTTTCCGCAGGGGCCGGGATCGCCGATGCCGGCGCCGATGCGGCGGCTGCGCCACCGTTTGTTCTCCGGCAGGTCGGACAAGTCGGGCCGGTGTCCTTCCCTGGTGTGGATGACGTGCATGCCGATGGTCCTGGCTTTCGACAGGACTTTCAGGATGTGCGCGATCGGGGCGCGGGTGAGGGAAATGTCATAGCCCATCTTGTCGACGTAGCCACCTTTGCCGCAGAAATCGGTCTGCATGTCGATGATGAGAAAGGCCGTATTCTCCGGCCTGAGATCACCGTTGAACGGGTAGGGATAGGGATCGGCTTTGACATATGTGCTCATAAGTCACCTCTCAAGAGTCTGTGAATTTATGGTTGTCATCGGTCATGTGCCATGCGCTACCGGGTCACCGTGAGTTCATGCGGCACCCCTGTGAGACTGCGCCGTGGAGAACAGGTAACGATCATCACCGCCAACGTCATGATGTACGGGATTGCATTAAAGATATAGTATCCGCCTGTGATACCCACGGACTGCAGGGAAGGGCCCAAGGCCGCCGCCCCTCCCCACAGGAGGGAGACCCAGAGGCAGCCGACCGGCTTCCAGCGGGCAAAGATGACCAGCGCCACCGCCATCAATCCCTGGCCGCTCGAAAGGCCTTCGCTCCAATTGAACGGGTAGTAGAGCGAGAGGTACGATCCACCTATTCCAGCGAGAAATCCTCCCAGGGCGGTGCTCATGATCCTGATGCGATCGACCGGTAATCCGAGGGCGCGCGCCGCGTCTGCGCTCTCGCCCACGACCCGTACTTTGAGCCCCCACGCCGTGTGCTTCAACATCCACCCCAGCGCGACCGCCACTACGATTCCTAACAGGAACAGCGCGTTGATCTGCAGGGCTGCGGTCAGTTGCGGCACATCGCTCCAGCCTCCAAGATCGATGGAGGGGAGTCGAGGAGCGGACGGTTGGATGTAGGGTTTCCCCAGAAAAAAGGCCAGCCCGGTGCCGAACAGCATCATCGCTATGCCCACCGCGATGTCGTTGACGCGCCGGAAACTGCACAGCCAGCTGTGCAGCGCGCCGAGCACCATGCCGGCCAGCCCGGCGCACAGAACTCCCAGCCATGGAGATCCGCTGTGCAGCGCGACGGCATAGCCCGTCATCGCGCCCATGACCAGCGTGCCTTCAAGGCCCAGATTGATGCGGCCGCTTTTCTCCGTCAGGCATTCACCCAGCGAGACGAAGAGAAAAGGCGTGCCGATACGAATCGCTCCTCCGAGCACCGCGATGAGGACGCCCCACCAACCGACTTCCATTATACGGCTCCTTGCTTCGGCATTCGTGAAAAGCGTCCATACAGCGTTTCGCTGAACAGAATGACGAGGAAGATGATGCCCTGCATGACGAGCACGGTCGCATCCGGCAGCTCATGAACCCGCTGCAACAATCCGCTG
>JABMDG010000229.1 GCA_015904045.1 Nitrospira sp. | reverse complement strand
CTCCTCGCCGTCCGCTCCACTGTTGTGGTTGATGACCATGTCGGCGACGACGCTCATGCCGTGGCCGTGTGCCGCCTCGATCAGATCCAGCAGCTCCTGTCGGGATCCGAACCAGGTCTTGACCGACCCTTTTTGATCGAACTCTCCGAGATCATAGTAGTCGTAGGGATCGTATCCCATGGAGGCGCCCCCGATGTTGGCGGTCTTGTGGACTGGAGGCAGCCACAGAGCGGTGAAGCCGACGTGCGCCAGGGAAGGAAGGCGCTCATGCACAAACGTCCACCACGCGAACTCGTAGCCGTCAACACGGGGACAATCCCAGTGGAAGGCTTGCATCATCACACCCATATATCCCTCCTTCGCTCGCCAGGGAGCACGGCCAGACTTGTTGACGATAGCTGCTTATCCCGGCTCACCAGGACTTTTCATTTCGACAATCAGAATGAGGAAAGCATTCGTAATGCCAGAATGGCTGAGAGAGCGGCTTGACCGAACTGATGACTGCAATGACAACCGGTTAGGCTCTCACTCCGGTAAGAGCAGATACAGAGAGGAAGAGAGAGGGCTGGGGTATTCTAGGCCGAGGGAAGCAGAATCATTGTCGCCAATTGCCTCAGGGAAATGACGAAGAGCAGGACAAGATCGAGTTGAAGTGCGAGTTCTGCGGCCGGCGTTATCCACTTACCTGCGAAGCGCTGATGAGGCTGTTAGAGGAGGGAGGCTGATAAGCCTTGAGAGTAAGGTCAGGAACTGACCCCCGTCTGCGCCCGACGGTACGGTAATGGTACGTTTCCCTGCCACGATGTCGCCGATCCGCTGGGCCGGGACGCCGATTTCTTTTTCCAATCGATATTGGCTGATCTCCATCGGCTTGAGAAACTCTTCCAGCAAGAGCTCGCCAGGGGTGACAGGCTTTAGTTTTCGCATCGTAGTCATCGCTGAATGATAGTCCACGGTCTCGAGGTCTTCGGCGCCTGTGTCCGTCCAACGGAAGCAAAGGCGGAACTGATCGCTGATACGAATGCTGTGCTGGCCCGCCCGCCTCCCTTAGTAACGCGTCGCGTGATTATTGGTCAGGACTAGCTTCGTGGCACTGCAAGGCAGACTCAGCAACCTGTTGCAGGCAAGTCAACTGCAAAGCCCGATGCTTATCTACCGCTCTGGCCCGGGCCAGTTGCCCGATGGGTGTCTCGGGCTGGGTTTCTGTTAACGCGGTTCAATAGCTGGAACTTCCGTCCTTCGCTCTGCGATAAGCTTGATTGCGCGTCGGAGTTGCCATGCGAGACTGGTCCGGTTGAAGGCCCAGAACGGTGTGATCGGCAAGCCGGCTTCGCGCAAGGCGAGAGCCGCATACTGATGGCAGGTGTGAAATAGGTGGTAGGAGCGTACTGCGGGATAGAAGCTGGATTGACCGACCGAGACAATTGGTGCATCGACCGAGATGGTCTCTCGCAGATGCCGGCGCAATCGCTGATAACCTTTGTCGCTCACGCGAAACATGAACAGCTCAGATGGCGGCTGCGGCGTGCGGTCCGCCCATACGCGATCATAGTGCCCGACTTCGACGACGCCTTCGGTCGGCCAGAAGAGTGCTCGCACTACGCCGCTCACGCCCGTCTTTCCCTCCAGATACCAAGCACGCTCCGCATAGCCCCACTCCTCATATAAGTGCTGAGAACCGAGTGCGGAGGACTGAGGTTCCGGATCAGAAGAATTCCCCCCAGTTGTCAGTCCTGAGTCCTCAGTCCCATTTTCACGCGGAAAGGCGATCATGGCGTGCCAGGTATCGAGCGACACGAAGATAGTCTTAGCGGGGGAGTCCTGGGGCGGCGGCCACAGGCCCTCGACTGGTGACGCGCAGGCCGAGAGCAGGATGGCCCCGGCGATCCACAGGATGATCGTCGCATTCATCCGATCACCGGCGCTCGTCGAGCGACACGAGGGCTCCGGCGAGGCCGCGCACCAACTCGCTCATGGCCTTGTAGTCCAGTGTGTCCGGCAGATCGGTCGGGTGATGGTAATGGGGATTGCGGAACGGGGCTGTGTCCGTCAGCATGACGGCCGGATACCCCTCGTTCCAGAAGGATCCGTGATCGGACCAATCGACTCCCGGGATCCACCGGGGACCGGCGTAGGTTTCGACCAGCAAGTCCATGTGGGTTGTGAGCGTATCCCGAACTTGTGTCTGCAGCGGTTGCGAATCGTCATTGCTGACGATCGTGAGGAAGTTGCCGGTCGTCGGATAGCGCCAACGCAGCCAGAAGACCGGAAAGGGGAACGACTGGCTCCCCGGTTCCTGTGAGTAATACCCGACCGACTCCAGACAGAGCATTACCTCAACGTGCTCGCCCTGTTCTTTGAGCGAACGAGCATAGACGCGGCTGCCCATCTGCCGGCTGCGAAAAAATGGCGGCTCCTCCAACGTGAAGGCCACAAACCGCACGGCTTTCCGAAAACGCGTCTCTGCATGGAGGCGCGCCAGTTCCAACAGCACCGCCACTCCGCTTGCGTTATCATCCGTACCCGGAGAGCCGACCACTGTGTCGTAGTGGGCTCCAACCACGATCACGCGATCAGGCTGGTCCGTCCCCCGCCGCTCCGCAATGATGTTGCCGA
>JABMDG010000228.1 GCA_015904045.1 Nitrospira sp. | reverse complement strand
CGAGTTGTCTTGCCTGATTGATCGCGTCCGCCGGCAGCGGAGCCGTTTTCTCCGGATCATACAGGTACCCGATGCGTTTCAGATTCGGCATGAGCGCGCGCATCGTGGTGAGCTGTTGCCCAATAGGGGGCTTCACGGAGACTCCCATCATGTTAGGAGCTTTGAGATCATACTTGGCCGGATGGAGGACCATGGTGTAGACGACGGGGATATCGAAGATTTCAAGTTTTGCCGCGATCGCCGCCTTCGATCCTACCGCCAGCACGAGATCGGCGCCCGAGGCGCGGATCTTTCCGGCGTACGTCCGTCCGGCTTGAGGGTCGCCTTTGAGATCGTACTCGGTGAAGGTGGTGTCGCTTGGCATGGAGGACTTGAAGCCGGCAATCGCTTGATTGTAGGGGGCGATGTTGGCTGATTTCAGAATGACGACTTCGTGAGCGTGAAGCGGACTTGTCACGATGGCCTGACTCAGGACGAAGGAGAGACACAGGAGAACGTTCCGGCCGACCGTGAGAATGACAGGGCGAACGGTCAGCCTGCCGCCATGATCGGAGTGTTTCAGCGCAGGCAGTGAGCTCACAGCGTATTTGCCGAGAGACGCTTGGTTGGTTTTCATGATCGGCTCAGTCGGAGTCCGACCGCTCCGGCATCGTGTTGGAGCCATTACAGTCTGAGCGTCAACCAGGCCATGATGCGCCTGCTGATCAGATCGCCAAGTGGATGTTCCCGGTGGTCGTCGAATACGTTGAACACCGATACGGCGATTTCAGCCGACTGTCGATATCCCGCAGGGGCCTCCTGTTCCCAGAATCGGTAGCCCGTGCGGAGATTGATCAGGGTATAGCTATCCGCTCGGTTGCCGGGAGACACCCCGAAGATGTCAAACGATTGGGCAATGGGATACTGGGCCGAGCCGACATGATGCAGCACGATGTCTCCGCTGAGGCCGTTGTCCCATTCCCCGCGCAAGCCGGCGTTGACTTTGGATTGCGGGGCGCCGCGCCTGGCGTGCCCAATGGTGTTTTTCTCGATTTCCTGGATTGAATAGTTGGCGAAGCCGGTCAACCAGGAACTGGCCTGAAACTCGACGCCCACCTCCGCTCCGTAGACCCCCGTTTTCCCGCTGTTCACCGTTCGGACCACGGTCGGCGTTGATTCCTGGCCGATCAGGTCCCACGTGCGGTTGAAGAAGAGATCGGCTCTGACTCGGACGCGGTGGCGAAAGAACCAGCCTTGGTAGCCGAGTTCGTACGAGAGAATCTCTTCCGGTTGGAGATTCCGTGATCCCAGGACGGGGTTGGAGACGGGGAAGAATGGGTTTGAAACAAGTGGGGTGATGCGTGCATCTTGGTGTGATTCAAACAGCGTCGGAGGCCGGTAACCGACGGAGGCTTGGGCGCGGACGGTATGGCCGGGGATCGGTGTATAGACGACGGCCAAGCGGGGGCTGTAGGTCGGATTAATTTGTGAGTGGAGATCATACCGGAGTCCTCCGATCACATTGACCGTGGGAAAGACTGCCCACTCACCCTGGACATAGAGCCCCAGCCGGTGTTCATCGCCAGCCGTGGACACGCAGTTGCAGGAAAAGGTGTTGTAGCGATAGTTGAGACCGTAGGTCAGCCGGCCTGATTCGCCGATCGCTGTCGAGTGTTGTCCCTCGACATTGTAGGTGTTGCCCCGGAACCGGAGATCCGGATTCCCGGTTGGGTCTGTGACGGTCACGAATCCCTGCAGCAGCGGATGGGAGGGGGCGGCCGTATCGGCGAAAAACCCGTTCCAATAGGCGCGAAGGAAGAAGCCCTGATTCTCATAGGACAGGTTGGCGTACGGCAGTTTCACGGCGGGATTGAGAATGCTGCTGCCTGCTCCAACCATTGGGCCATCATGGGGATTCAGATAGACGAGGCCGCCCGAGAGTGAGGCTTTTGAGTGGTCTGATAGGGCATAGTCGGTCTGGCTGTTGAACTTGTAGGACCGAAAAGCAAGGCCGTCACGATCGCGCCACTGGTGATTCTGTTCATACCCGCCTGAGATGCGGTACTTCAGATTTCTTCCGGTTCCCGCGTAAACGGCCGAGGTCGAAACGGTTCCGATCTCGCCTCCGCCCATTTGCAGGGTCGTACCTTTCATTTCTTCCGGCGACTTGGTGATGATGTTCACGACGCCGTCGAAGGCGTTGAAGCCGTAGAGGGCGGCAACGGGCCCTTTGATCACTTCGATCTGCTTGATTTCCGGGAGCGTGACGGGAAGCCCTTTCCAAAAGACGAACCCCTGCACATCGATGTACACGGAGCGGCCGTCGATCAGGACCAGCATCTTATTGGCGAATAATTGATTGTTGCCGCGCACGCTGACATTAAAGTCCGCTCCGGTGACCTGCATCACTTCCAGGCCGGGGATGCGGCGGAGGATGGTCGGCACGTCGGGGGCGCCCGATTGGCGGATGTCCTCCGCGGTAATCACGTAGACGTTCGAGGGGGCTTGAGAAATCGGCTGTTCACGGCGAATGGCGGTGCTAACCGTCTCTTCTTCAATGAACGAAAACACGCCAGGCGGACTCGCTGAGTCGTTAGGAGGCTCGGGAGCGGCAAAAGTGGGAGCGGACCAGGTGAGCACGCACAATCCGAGTCCGCAACCGGTGATGCCCGCACGAAGGCAGCGTGCCCATACAGCCGAGACTGATGCCCTCTGTTCGGCTGATCGTTGCGTGGTCACACGCGTGTCCCCTGGTCGAGCGGGCGGCTGAACCACCGTTCAACTACATGCTTAATCTGCGCCTGGTCAAATGGCTTCAAGAGGCACGCTTGGGCCCCGGCTTGGATGGAGGCGTTCGCCAGCTCTGCAGTACCGGCTGCTGTCACAATGACAACCGGGATGGTCAGGGAGCGGGCTCTGATTCGAGCGAGCACTTGGATTCCATCCATTCCGGGCATGCGGATATCCAGAAAGATGCCACTCAGAGTAAACTGCTCCAGCTGTTCGATCGCGGCAGGTCCATCCGCGGCAGTTTGGACGAGATATCCATACGACTCCAGGCGCTCTCGCAGAATGTGTCTAATATCAGGGTCGTCATCCACGACCAGGATGTAGCTTGGCATCGTGCTGCCCTTTGCCGGGTTCAGCCCACTGCTCCGCTGTCGTTTGTGCAAGAGCTGTGCATAGAGAAAATGCACAGTTTTCTCGCGGGCAATTTGTCGGTGCACTCAAGAAAGATACAGTTGCGGGACGAAACGATACACCCTCAGTAGGGGAATATTCAAAGAAAAGAGAGACCAGCCGAGAGGCAGATTAAGAGGGGACAATGGGGACATGGTGCATTGTCATGGAAAGAGCAGAAGAGACAAAACGACATACGAGTTGACAGAGATTCGACAATTGATAGGGTGGAATTAGTTGCGAGTCAGTTG
>JABMDG010000227.1 GCA_015904045.1 Nitrospira sp. | reverse complement strand
AAGCGCTACTGTAGGAAAATGCATCACATCGGATTGGTATTGTTCGGATCGAAGGTCGAGGCACTGCGTAGAGACTCACGAAACATCAACAGTCGGCCCGCTGCGCAATCGTTTCGCAAGCCTTCTCAGGTCGGCATACCGTTTGCTGATCCTACAGTAAGAGAACTGGATCAACACCCCGTGGAGTCGCTATGGAACTCGCAATTGAAAGCCGCAATGTTGCAATGACCCCTCGTTGGAAGACTGAGATCGCAGCCCGAATGGATGACCTACAACGGGGGCACGAAGATTTGATCCACGGCCGTGTGACGTTGATAAAGAACAAACACCACAAGAAGCTTGCGAACGTCGCGGAGGCGCTGGTTGTGGTCACACTGCCGGGGCGCCACACCCTGACGTCCAGAAAGGAAGACAAGACATTCGAGGAAGCCATCAGGGCGGCGTTCGATGCCATCGGTATCGACCTTCGCAAGTATCGGGAGAAACGCGCGAAGGTCGAAGTGCGCCTGCCGCCCGTGCCGCCCCATCGCGGTGTGGTCTGCAAGCTCTTTCCCAAGGAGCGTTACGGGTTCATTCTGCAAGAGGGAGGCGGTGAGGTCTATTTCCATGCAAACGCGCTGCAGGGTTTTACCTTCGAGCGGCTCGATGACGGCACGGAAGTCGTCTTCGGCCTCGAAGAGGGGAAGAAAGGTCCACAGGCCACCGTCGTGTCACTGCCGCCCGCGATGGCGTCGAAGGCGCGGTAGAACACCATGGAGAAATTCAAAGTCCCCGTCTCGATGCTGGCCCCGATAATCGACCCCGGGCAGCTGGGCTTCGAGGATACGAGCGAGCTGGAGCCCCTCACCGAAATCATCGGACAAGAACGGGCGGTGGAGGCGTTGGAGTTCGGCCTGGGCATGAAGAGCGCGGGATTCAATCTCTACGTCTCCGGCCCGGTCGGCACCGGAAAAGGTACGCTTGTTCGCCAGATGGTCAAACGGCTGGCGCAGGCGGCTCCCGCCCCTTCCGACTGGTGCTACGTGAACAACTTTCAGGATGCCTCCCGCCCGCTGGGCTTGTCATTTCCAGCAGGACAGGGTTGCGCCTTCAAGCGTGAGATGGCCTCCTTCATCGAGAGTTTGCGACGCGACATCCCCGGCGCCTTCGAAGGCAAGAAATACCTCGACGCCAAAGCCAAGCTGCACGAAGAGACGGAGGGCAAGAAGAAATCCCTGTTCCATGACCTCACGGAGCTGAGCCGCACCAGAGGATTCGGGTTTGAAGAAACGCCAGCCGGGTTTGGATTGGTCCCTTTGAAAGACGGCCATCCCATGACGGACGAAGAGATGGAGGCCATGACTGAGAAGGAGCAGCAGGATCTGACCCAGCGGCGCAAGACACTGGAAGGCGAGATCCGCGAATTCCATGTGCGCATCCACGGATTGGAGAAGGAAGCGGAGCAGGAACTCCGCAATCTCGACCGCCAGGTGGTCACCAACGTACTGGAGGGCCGCCATGAAACGCTGCGGCGGACTTATCAAGACTTGCCGGCGGTGTCCGCGTTCTTAGAGCGTGTGCGCGACGATATTGTCCGCCACTACAAAGACTTTCTGCCGCGTGAAGGACCGGCCATCGCCATTCCCGGTCTTGAGCTGCGGCGGCCGGACCTGACGCGCTATCTGGTCAATCTCATCGTGGAACGCGACCCCACGGACGGCGCTCCGGTGATCGACGAGTCCCACCCGACCTATACGAACCTGATCGGGAAAATCGAACGGCGGGCGCATATGGGAGTGATGTACACCGACTTCACGGAAATCCGCGCAGGCGCCGTGCTGCAGGCCAACGGCGGCTACTTGATCGTGAACGCCCTGGACATGTTACGACAGCCCTTTTCGTGGGACGCGTTGAAACGCGTGATCAAGACGAGAGCGGTCAAGATCGAAGACCCCGGAGAATTCTACGGATTCTCTACCGCCGGATTGAGGCCGGAGCCGATCCCGGTGAACGTGAAAATCATCATGGTCGGCCCGCCCGTCCTTTACCATCTTCTGCAAGCCTACGAAGAAGACTTCGGCAAGCTGTTCAAGGTGAAAGCGGACTTCGATACGGAAGTGGTCCGCAGCGAGCGCCAGGACCGGCAATATGCCCGGTTTATCGCCAAGCTGTGCCGCGAGGAAGGGCTTCCGCATTTCGGCGCCGACGCAGTGGCCGAAATCATCCGTCAAGGATTCCGGCTTGCCGATCGGCATGAC
>JABMDG010000226.1 GCA_015904045.1 Nitrospira sp. | reverse complement strand
TGCCGCCGTCAAGTTTTTCTTGTACACCCTGGCGGGCAGCGTGTTGCTTCTCGTGGCGATCCTTGTCCTCTATTTCCAGGGTGGCCACACGTTCGACATTCAGGAGTTGGCCCAAGGCACCTACTCCCACACCATGCAGATGTGGGTCTTTCTGGCCTTCTTTGCGGCCTTCGCCGTCAAAGTGCCGATGTTCCCCTTCCACACGTGGCTGCCCGATGCGCACGTGGAGGCGCCCACCGCCGGCAGTGTGATTCTCGCCAGCGTGCTGTTGAAGATGGGGACGTACGGCTTCTTGCGCTTCAGTCTGCCGATGTTGCCGGAAGCGTCCCAGGCCTTTACGCCGTTGATGGTCGTGCTCTCGATCGTGGCGATTATCTACGGCGCCTATATGGCACTGGCCCAGACCGATTTGAAAAAGCTCATCGCCTATTCCAGCGTCAGCCACATGGGATTCGTGACGCTGGGGCTGTTCATGTTCAATATCCAAGGCATTGAAGGCGCCGTGATGCAGATGGTGAATCACGGCATTACGACCGGCGGCCTCTTCCTGTGCGTCGGCGTCATCTATGAACGAACGCACAGCAGACAGATCGCCGACAATGTCGGCTTGACCAAACCGATGCCACGATTCGCCACCTGCCTCGTCATTTTCGCGCTGTCCTCGTTGGGGCTGCCGGGCACCAATAGTTTCGTCGGGGAGTTCATGGTGTTGGCTGGCACCTTCCTCATGAATAAACCGGCGGCGGCTCTGGCCTCCTTGGGCATCATCCTGGCCGCCGCCTATATGTTATGGATGGTCCAGCGCGTGGCGTTCGGCGTTCCGTCGCAAGCGTTGCTGCCGAAGCTGCAAGACTTGACCCCGCGCGAGATGGCCATATTAGCCCCACTTGTCGTGCTGGTATTTGTGATCGGCTTCTTCCCCAATCCGCTGTTGACGCGCATGCATGCAAGTGTCGGCAAGGTGATCGCACGGACGGCACCGCCCGCGCCCGCTGCGGCAACGGCCACGCAGCAGCCTGAACCGCTCATTCAGCCTGTTGAGAGTGAGGCCTCGGCGCTTGTGATCATGCCTCATCTGGAGGAGGGCGAACCGTCATCATTCACCGGCGTCACGCTCGACACGCCGGAGGTGCGCGCCCCATGACCTTTTTTTCCCCAAGTGACCTGTTCCTCATCTTGCCGGAGCTGCTGGTGATCGCCGCCGCGTGCGTCGTGCTGGTCCTCGACCCGGTGATGCCTTCGAACCTGAAAGATGGCCTGGCGTGGCTGAGCCTCGGCACATTAGCCGTGTGCATGGGGCTGATCGCATCGCAGATGGGGCATCCCGCCTCCGCCTTCGGAGGAGTGGTCGCCATCGACGCCTATGCCTGCTTTTGGAAACTGCTGCTCTGTTTTGTCGCCGGCCTGACTGTCCTGCTGTCGTACTCCTACCTCAAAGAGGAGCGGCTGTACTTCGGCGAATATTACGCATTCGTCCTGCTCGCACTGTGCGGCATGATGGTGATGGTCTCCGCGACCGATTTGCTGGCGATCTATCTCGGCACCGAGTTGATGTCACTCTCCCTCTACGTCATGGCGGGACTGAAACGCTCGGAACCCCGTTCTTTGGAAGCCTCCGCCAAGTATTTCGTACTGGGGGCCTTCTCCTCAGGCATCTTGCTGTACGGGATCTCCCTGCTCTATGGCGCAACCGGCAGCACCCGCTTACCAGCCATCGCCGACGCTGTGGCTGGCCGAAGCCTGGATGATCCGTTGCTCCTGTTCGCCACGATCTTGCTGGCGGTCGGATTCGCCTTCAAACTCGCCGTCGTCCCGTTTCACATGTGGACACCCGACGTCTACCAAGGCGCCCCGACATCCGTCACGGCCTTCATGGCCGTGGCCTCGAAGGCCGCCAGTTTCGGCGCCTTTCTCCGTGTGTTCGCCGAAGGACTGGGTGGGCTTAAGACCGACTGGTCCACGATCTTCCTGGTGCTCTGCGTCGCCACACTGGTGCTGGGCAACGTTGTGGCCTTGGTCCAAACCAACGTCAAGCGGATGTTGGCCTATTCCAGCATCGCCCATGCCGGGTATGCCCTCATCGGCGTCGTCGCGACCGGGCGTCTGGGTGGATCCGCGGACAGCGCCCACGGGATCGCCAGCGTGTTGCTGTATCTGGCGCTCTACACATTCATGACCTTTGGCGCCTTCGCCATCGTCGCCATGCTCCGCAAAGGTAGCATCGAAGGAGAAGAGATCGAAGACTTTACCGGCCTGGCCAAACGTCAGCCGGTGGCTGCATTGCTGATGCTCGTCTTTATGGTCTCCCTGGCCGGCATACCGCCGACGGCCGGATTTATCGGCAAATTCTACGTCTTCATGTCCGCGGTGGAAGCCGGCATGACCTGGCTGGCGGTCCTCGCATTGATCTTCGCGGCCGTCTCGGCCTACTACTATCTCCGCCTGGTGCTGGTCATGTATATGCGGGAGCCGGACGCCATCACAGCCGATTCGCCTCGGCTGGTCCTGTCGCCGACCCTCTCCATCGTGCTGGCCTGCGCAATCGCCGGTGTGGTGATCTTCGGCATCTATCCCGATCCGCTGATTCAACTCGCCGCGCAGGCGACGTTGCCCCTGAAATAAGCACCGGATGATCGAGAATGAGGTGCGGGACGGCACCGCTCATGGTACGCTGGCCGGCATGCAGGCCGTCATGAATGTCTTCCGCTTCCTGCGCGATGTCACGCAGGCTTTTCTGCGGCATGGGTGCCCCAGTCTGGCCGCGTCGCTCGCATTCTTCTCTTTGCTCTCACTGTTTCCGCTCGTGTTTCTGCTGTTGTACGGCATCAGTTTTCTTGTGAGTCAAGACGTCATCGGTGAGCACTTTCTCTTAAGCTTCCTGAAAGGATTTCTACCGTCGCTGGGCGAGCGGCTAGCCAACGAGCTCCATCGAATCAGCGCACTGGATAGTGTGCGATGGCTGGTCTTTCTCTCGTTCTTCTGGTTCGGCGGGCTGGTCTTCTATGAACTCGATTACGCGCTCAATGTGGTGTTTGAAAGCGCCCGGCGGCGGCACCCCCTGATCTCGACGGCCATTTCGATCGCCCTCCTCGGCGCCACCGGACTCCTGCTCATCATTGCGTATGTCGCCACACAAACCATCAACATTCTGACATCCTATACCCCTGGGATCTTGGGACTGGACCTCGTGGCACTCGCCGCCCATGATATTCAATTGACCTACACCTTGCCGTTCGTCCTGGCCTTTCTTGCCGTCAGTTTGCTGTACCGCTACGTGCCTCGCCGCCGACCCGGGTGGCGGGAATCGATGGCAGGGGCAATCACATTCGGCCTGCTCTGGGTATCCGCCAAGTTGTTATTCGTCACGTACAGCGGATATGCGACGGTCTACGTCCGCCTCTATGGCTCGCTTCTGGAAGTGATTCTCCTGTTGCTGTGGGTCTATTATTCCGCCTGCCTCCTTCTGCTCGGGGCCATCGTCGCTCACAATCTCCAGCAACGGGCGCACATTTCTCCCTCCGTCCCGGCCGACCCGACCTAACACTTCGTTCACATCGGCATCCTTATGATCCAGCCCGCATACCGGCTCAAATCTATGACTGGAGCCGGTTTCTCACCCGTGCAACTTCAGGTCTTTTTCTGGCGGAGTCCTCCCTTCCCCGATACAATGGCACCCGATCACACCGGGAGCTCGTCGCATGATCGAAGACTACGGCAAAGAACTCATGATGCTCGGCGGAACAATCGCGGGATTTGTCGCCGCACTGCTGACCGTGCTGGAGAAATTCCTCGACTTTCAACGACGTCGCTATCCGGACAAAGAGGGTAACGACAGGCCGTCCTCGCCCCAGTCGGCACGAACGGGGGGCGAAACGACAAGCCGGTCTTCGGCGCCGAGCATCGCCAGCATCGACTTCTTTTCCACAAAACCTCTTCGAGGCTCGTCCTATCTCCTGCTGAACGAAACGAGCGTGATTGTGGCAGCCGGCGTGCTGTTGAACTACGTCGGCCTCACTCTGAGCCGCCACCTGGAGAGCATCCTCTTTCTGGATATGACGGGCACGGCCCTGGTGGCCTTTCTGCTCGGCCCCTGGTGGGGCGCCATCGTCGCGCTCCTCTCAAACTCGGTCGTGAATTGGCTGCTTTTCCCCGAAGCAGGCGCCGATGTGGTGATCTTTCCCTGGTCGCTGGTCAACATGGCAGGGGCCCTCTTCTGGGGCACCTTGGCCAGGCAAGCGGGCTTCAAAAAGTACGTGCGGTCCAGCAAGAGCTCCGGCTTGACCCATATGTGGTTCTTGACGACCTTCGGGGTCATGGGAGCCGTGGTGATGAGCATTCCCGGCACGCTCGTGCAGTCGGCACTTCACGAGAGTTCCGTGCTGGCCTTGAATCCGGAGGTGGCCGAATCTCTGCGAGTGCGGATCGAGCATTGGGAAGCGGCGGTTCAGCTCTATCTGGAATCGGCCATCGGGCTGCGCTGGAGCGAGAGCCTCAGCTGGTATATCGTCAATTGGTTCCAGAACTGCGTCCGGTATATTCCGGACAAGACGATGAGCGCCGCCATCGCGCTGGTCATTTTGAAATACGGCTATCCGTTATTCGAGCAGGAGTTGATTCACGGCGGCCCCGACGGGGAACGGCCGGGAGATGAACGGGTGCTGCCGCTCGTACTGGGGTTGATTTACGCCCCGTCCTTCGCGTCGCTCATCAGCAATGAGAGCTATGCCGGCGGTCTTTACTGGCCCCTCTGGTGCATGCCCTGGCTCTTCATCATCTATGGGTATTTCCGCATCCGCTTTTGGGGGCAGACGGACGATGTCCTGCATCAGGCCCGCATCCAGCGGGCCGAGCGCTACGCCCGGGCTTTGAAGCCGGTCGGCAAGGAGCCCTCCTACGAATTCTGCCGCAGACTGACGTTTGCCACGCTCATCGCCAGCCTGTTCTTCGCCCTGTGCCTTCCGATTCTCATGATGGACTTCTACCGTGTGACATTCAATTTCTTCTGTGTGGTGTATGGATTTTTACTCGTCGTCCATCTCATCCGCGTCGCGATCGCACAAAATATTTCCGCGGCACGGGCGGACTAAGACTGTGAAGGGGGGCCGTATCTCGTCGCGTACGACATACGATTCACGGTTTCCGCAGCTGCAGAAAATGCAAGATCGCCGACTGGGTGACCAGGCCTACGACGTGACCATCCTGCATCACGACCAGCCGATCCCATCCCTCCCGCGCCATGGGTTCCATGGCGTGAATGACCGGAGCGTCCGGTTCCACAATGAGCGACGGTGAGACTGGGCGCATCACCTGTCCAACCTGTCGCCAGGGCCAGACCGCCGATGACACCGCTTGGATCTCGTGAACCGTGATCAGCCCGACCAATCGCCCTTCGTCCAAGACGGGAAACCCGCCATATCCGTAAGGTTGGAAGTACTGGTTCACGGCCTCTTCGATGGTGCACTCAGAGGGGATGGAGACAACCGTCGTCACCATCAGATTGCGAACAGGAACGGCCGCCAATGACTGACGCAATGCAGCCTGGCGTCGGCTCGCCAACGCCGCGGCAAACAGAAACGCCCCGATCAAAACGATCCAGCTGCCGTTGGATGCCATCGACGCGGGGGCTCCTCCCATCACAGATCCAGCGAGCATGGCAAATCCCAGCAGCACGAATATGATGCCGAACCCTAGGCCGATGATGGACGCCTGTTTCGTCGCTCGATAGAAATCCTTCCCCCACGCCCACAGTCCCGCGCGCAAGACTCGGCCGCCATCCAAGGGAAACCCTGGGATCAAGTTGAAAAGCCCCAGTTGCACATTCACCGCTCCCAGCAAGGTACTGAGAATGACGAGGCCCCGCAGACCACGCTGCTGCTGGATCGGCTCCGCTAGCGCCACGAAGCCAAGACAGACCGCTCCCAACACGAAGCTGACGGCAGGCCCTGCCACCGCGATCAGAAATTCCGCAAGCGGGGTCGGCGCTTCCTTCCGCATATGGGCCACGCCTCCAAAGATAAACAGCGTGATTCGGTCGATCGGAACTCGATAGCGCAAGGCGACGTAGGAATGGCCGAGTTCGTGGAGCAGGACAGAGAGAAACAAGAGGACGGCAGCCATACCGCCCATGGCCCAATACCGTTCAGGCGGGAGCCCGGGAAGACTGTCCGGCAAATAATCGGTCGCCAGCGCCCAAGTCAAC
>JABMDG010000225.1 GCA_015904045.1 Nitrospira sp. | reverse complement strand
GGTTCAACCAGCCGAGCCAGTTGCGGTCCGGCTGCATCCAGTCGAGACAACTCCTGCGACACCAGCGATACCTGCTTCCCACCGTCAGCCGCAGGCTGGCCGGATGTGGCCTGATCCTCATGATGATGCCCCTGAACGGGCGTTCCTCGCTGCTTTCCTGTCTTATGATCGACAGCGTTGCCCCCCTGCTCTGCCATCGGATCAAGAGGCTGGCGGGATGGCGCTTTACTTGCTTCCCACATGGGCTGCGCAGCGGATGCCGCTTGGCCTTGCGTCGTCTCCGACTCAGTTCCCGCTTGAGACACAACAGGCGCTTGGCTTGTCGTGGCGAGTGCCGTCACAGATTCTCCCGTGACCGACGAAAGTACGACCGGCATCGCAGCTGCTTCCGTCACCCCATTCCTCTGCGAAGAAGCCGGGACTTCCTCCTCGATCGTACCCTGAGGCAGGTTCGTGAGCGGCTCTGAAGGACTCTGCACAGGTACCGTCTGACCCAACAGACGCAATGCTTCGACAGGAGCGGCAGAGGCTGTGACCTGCGCCGCCCAACCTTCTTGTCTTTCACCGTCCCCCGACTCGGTTGTGTGGTTCTGTACGGGCCGGCCCTCCTCAGCTTCAACATCATGGCCTTCGATTTCATGTGACCGTGCCGCATCGTCACGGACTGGTTTCCCTTGATCGATCCTGGTCTCGGACTTTGCCACGCGTCGAGATTCCACCTCGTCCGATTGGTGCGGGCGCCCTTGGTCTTCCCGTTGCTGCGCCGTGCGGAGAGCCGAAGCAAAACTCTTCTTCGGCTTACCGGAACTTGGAGACTTGACCTCCTGCGTCCTCGGTGCCGCGCCTTCAGATGGCGACGCGGCAGTCGGTGAAGGAAGCTGCAAGATTGTGCTGTTCACATCCATAGACAAACCGATCTATCGGGTGGCGTGAATCGACATGCAGGGAGGGAATACAAAGCACGTGCCAGGGAACATTCGAGTGAAATCCCGGCAAATTGCGAGATTTCAGCGGCACCATCCTACCGGGTGGCAGGAGCTGGGAAAATTCTGCTGAGCGAGCGGGGTAATTCTTACCGACGAATGGGAGAGCAGGTGTGCAGAACCTTATGGAGCATTCGATGGCTATTTCGCCTGGGCGAGCAGCTGCTCGGTGAGTTTGGCGGCGCGCTCCGGTTTGACTTGGGCGAGAATCGCTCCGGCAGCTTTCGTCTTGATGAGGCGCAATATTTCGAGCGCCTTTGGATCCGGCATATGCTCCAGCCTCGTCGCGGCGTCTTCGGGCGGCATGGCTTCATACATCTTGGCAAGTTGAGCCTTCTGCTCCTGCTGGTGGCGTTCTTTCTCGATCAGCGCTTTGGCTTTCTGTGCCTTGGCATTCCCCACCTGCTGATCGTCTTTGCCGGTGGCCTGGAGAATCCGTTTTTCCAGCGCTTCATTCTGCGCCAAGAGTTTCTCTATATCGGCCCTTACCATCATAAGCCGCCCCTCATCCCGTCGGAGCGCTTCCTCGCGCCGGTCAAGGTCGCGTTTTCGAGAATCCAGCATGTCCATCACTTCCCGAGGAGCCTCCAGCACCGGGCCATGGATGGCCGGATCCGGTGGGGTCCAAGACGAGCCGCCGTTCTCCACTGCGGCCTGTTGACCCACCGCCTCAGCAGCCGGTTGTGCGGGCGATGGAGCCGGCGACGATGTCGCCGGAGCCAGGGGCGGTTTCACTTTGGGGTTCGTCGACGCTTGCCCCAGTTGGACCATAACCCATAAAAGAATGGTGGAGGCCACAACCCCAGCAGCTATGGTCCAGAGAGAAGACCGTCCTGCTCCACTCGCCTGATTCCTCCGAACGCGGCTTGTCTTACTGAGGAGAATTCGGTCTACTGTGGAATGTGCGGTTCTTCTGTTCATGACAGGCCCTTTCCGGACCACAGCCGGAGCCGGGTCGCGGCTTCATCCGTCGCCCGCTGCTCCCGGCGCTGAACGTCCGCACGATGCGCCGCCTCCTGCCGTTCGGCAAGCCGATCCAACACTTTTCGCTCTTGGGTGGCCACGACGAGCCGGGCCTGCGCCTGCTTCCACCGATCAGTCAATTCGGCGATCCTGCGCCGGCTCTGTTGCACCGCCGCTCGCTCATTGTCCATCCGGCCCTGCCATTCCAGCATTGCTTCAATAGCCATCCCCTGCTCTGCGTGTACCAGAAACGCGGCTGCATCCGACTCCAGTTGGGCTGTGATCGCATCGCATCGGCGTTCCATGCCATCAGGTCGATCATTTCGTCGCGTTCGCCCTTCAGGTAGGACTTCACGGCGGGTTGCCACAGGAGATCGTGCGCGCGCAGCATCGCGAAGGCGCCGCCCATCTGCTTCGAATCGAGCACGCCTTCCTTGTACATCAGCGCCTCGAGCATCTCGATCTGCGCCGGGCTGATGTAGAGCGACAGTTCGCCGGGCTCGCTGAAATCAGCCTGCGCGGCGAACAGCGAGACGTCCTGGATGCGGTTATCGCCCCAGTCCGACAACGCGGCCGCCGCGATCGACAGCAGCGTGCCGCCGATGCAGTAGCCAACGGCGTGGATGCCGCGATCCGGCACAACGGCGCCAACCACGTCGAGCGCGGCGTACAGGCCCTTGCGGATGTAATCGTCCATGCCAAGTTCGCGGTCCGCCGCGGTCGGGTTCTTCCAGGAGATCATGAATACCGTGAATCCCTGGTCCACCAGCCAGGCGACCAGCGAGTTCTTCGGCGACAGGTCCAGGATGTAGTACTTCATGATCCAGGCCGGCACGATCAGCACGGGCTCGGCG
>JABMDG010000224.1 GCA_015904045.1 Nitrospira sp. | reverse complement strand
CTACAGAAGCGAGTCGAGATCCCAGGATTGACCACAGCCGTCCTGCTCCCCTCGGTCGGTATGTTCGGCGGGCCGAGCGGTCATCGAGTAAGTTCGGTGGGACCATTGACCAGTGTCGTCGGGATCGGCCTATTTCAACGGACCGTACTCACATTGCAGCGGGCGGGCATCCGCCAATTGATCGTATTGGCCGGCCAGGACGAAGACCAGTTCAAGCAGGCTTTGGGCCATGGGCCGCGCCTGACGATTCCTGTGCGTTGGATGCCGCTCCGGGAGTTTCCATTGGACGATCCAAGAACGTGGGAATTTTTGGCGGCGGAAGTACGTGGCTTCGCGCTGGTGACGGGGGTGAACGCGGTCTTCTCGCGGGGCTTGGTCGAACGGTTGCGGCACGAGGTGCGGGACGGCGAAGCCATTGTGGTTGCGCAGACGGCACCGCGGCAGTCCACGGATCCGTCGACAGGGGGACTTCGGCTGAAGGTCCAATCCGATCGGTTCACGTCCTTCGCGCCGCCGCATTTCGATGATTCGGCGCCGCGTGCCGCCGAGATGGTGGTCTTGCCGGCCGGCCTCATGAACGCGGCGGGCCAGGGGGGGCAGGAACGGGACCGGCCGCCGATCCGCCGTTGGCTGGAACGGGCGGCGGTGGACGGCCGGGTGCGCGTGATCGCGGCGGAGGACAAGCGCGGGACCTGGTATCAGGAAGTCAGCACGCCGGCCGACGTGTCCCTGGCCGAAAAAAAACTGTTCAACTCGCTGAAGGGCGACACCGAAGGCTTCGTCGATCGGTATTTCAATCGCAAAGTCTCGCACTGGTTTACACGCCTGTTTCTTGCCGCCGGGCTCTCGCCCAATGCCGTGACGATCGTGGCCTCACTGATCGGGTTCGTGTCGGCCGGGGGATTTGCTCTGGGGACCTATACGGCGGGTGTCGCCGCGGCGCTGCTGTTTCAACTGGCGGCGGTCATTGACTGTTGCGACGGCGAAGTGGCGCGCCTGACGTTTACGGAGTCGCCGTTCGGCGCCTGGCTCGATATCGCCATGGACAACGTCGTGCACATGGCCATCTTCGCCGGCATCGCCGCCGGACTTTATGTGGCGCAGGTTGGACAGCCGGGAGCCTGGAAGACCCTGGTCTTCGGGGCGGTGGCCGTGTTGGGGAACGGGTTGTCGTTTCTCTTAGTGGAGCGGGCACAGAAAATTAAGTCGGCCAGCGGGTGGCGAACGCCGGAACATGCGGCCTGGGGTGAGTTTATGTTGAAGAATGTCGCCAGCCGAGATTTCTCGGTGACGCTGGTGCTCTTCGCACTCTTCGCCATGCTCGATTGGTTCCTGATGTTCGCGGCGGCCGGTTCCCTCCTCTTTGCCTGTGTCATGCTGTGGGTCATTCGCCCCTCCGCTGTTGCTGTTACCAAGTCATGAGTTGCTGACCGCGCGTGCTTCGCTATTTCCTACTCGCTCTCGGTCTGACCGTCCTCGGTCTCCTCGTCTGGCATATCGGCCCCGACAAGATCTACGAGGCCGCCGCCCGGCTGGGGCCGCTCGCGCTGGTGGCCATCCTGATTCCCTCCTTTGTCATGTACGCCATCGAAGCGTATGGTTGGAAGGTCGTGCTGGGCCAGTCCGCGCAGGCGGTCCCCTTTTGGCGGCTGATGGCCATCCGAACCGCCGGTGAAGTCGTGAACATGACGACGCCGACGGCTTATTTGGGTGGCGAGCCGCTTAAAGCCTATCTCCTCAAGAAATACAACGTCCCGATAGCGGAGGGGGCCGCGTCCGTCGTCATCGCGAAGACCACCATGACCCTTGCCGAGGTGTTCTATATCCTCGTCGGGATCGCCCTAGGGTTTTTGCTTCTGGGTACGGGAAACTCGGCGGGACAAACGGTCACGGCCGCGCTCTTGAGTGTGGGGGTATTGGTGTGTTCAATCGCCGGGTTTGTGTTCATCCAGCGGCGGGGGTTGTTCGCTTCGATCCTGAGTCTCGTCCGGAAACTGAGGCTGAGAATCGGATTTCTGGAATCGCAGGAACCGCACCTGCTCTCGATCGACCGGACGATTCAGAATTACTACAGCCACCACCAACGGGCCTTCTATGCCTCGATCTGCGTGTATTTTTTCGGCTGGATGGCCGAATCAATAGAGGTCTTCATCATCCTGCAATTTCTCGGCGGACCGACCAGCATCTTGTCAGCCTTCTCCATTGGCGCCCTTGCCGTCTTCATCAAGGGAGGAAGCTTCTTCATCCCTGGTAGTTTGGGGGCCCAAGACGGAGGCAATGTTTTGCTCCTCCATGCTTTCGGCTACAGTGACGTCACCGGCTTGACGTTCGCTTTGCTGCGCCGGTTTCGCGAGCTCGTCTGGATCGGGATCGGATTGCTGTGTTTGGCGACGGTGGGCAAAGGCGTGGTACGGCAGGAGGATCAAGAATAGGGGACAACAGTTCCCTCCTGCGTGAGATCCTGAAGCCGATCAAGCAGGTGACTCCACACAAACATGTGCAAGCGGAGGTCCGCCGTTCGCTCCAGCTTGCCGAATCGCAGTCCCACCCGGTTGCCCTTCACCCATCGGACTTCCGCCTGTTCGATGGGGAGCGATTCTTTCTGGTCAGGCAGAATCAGCCGCACGAGTAGAGTGGCCTTGTCCGGGACGGCACCCGTGCATTCGATCGTGCAGCCGAACACCGAGAGATTCATCACCTTCCCCTCGCGGATGTTCGCGGTATCGGAAAACATCACCGGATATGTGACGGAAAGCGGCACACGGTAGTGCTCGCGCTGGTATGGGCGGACCGGTTCCATGGTGGGGCAGTCTACGTGAGCCAGCCTGAGTGGATGAATCCCTCTTTCGTGGGGGAGGAAAGAAAAGAGTGAACTGCTGACACCCCAGCTGACGCACTACGCGGCGGCCCGTTCAGATGCCTCGTCGATGGGCCGGGGGGTGAGCCTCAGGGCGGGAATGCGCTTCAGAGCCTTCTTCTTCCACAGGCGCTTGATCTGTGACCCGAGCACGAGGATAGAGGTGTTGCTCGGGAGCGTGATCTTTTGAGATAGTCGCGTGAGCAGGCGCTCGTTCTTCTCCTCCTCGCGCCACTCATACCAGCGATATGAAGGTATGACGATGAGCACGTAAGCCGGGACCTCCGGCATCACCCGCACCTGTTTTCGCACGAGATAGGCCTCTCCGATTTCTTCGAGGGCAGAGAGTGCGTTCGCGAGAGACCGGGCTGCGTCACGGGACAGGTCGTGCGGGAGGAACACGTCATAGGGTGTGAGCCGCTGCCGTTCCGCTTCCGCCCGTGAGAGCAACTCGCGGCGTTCCATGGCCCGTTCGCGATAGCCAGCGGCTTCCTCGTGCTGCCCGGTGCGGACCAGAAACTCTTCTGCCAATGCCGCAGCCGAGAGGAACGCATCCTGATCTTTCGCCACGGCTTGTTCGAGCCGCTCCAACCCTGTCCGATCACCCTGCGCCAGGAGCAAGCGGCCCATCGCAAAGTTGGCGCTGGCATGGTCTGGTGAACGGTTCACCAATTGGCGAAACAGCGGAATCGCGGCTTCGCCTCCATCGCGCATTTCAGTTTTCGTCGCATATTCCCACAGTTCGTCATCCGTCAGTGACTCAGCAATCGATTTTTCCCACAGCTCGACCACGCGGGCCTGAGAGGCCTGCGTCTCATCGTATTTCTGCTTCCACGCCTTCTTGACGTCTTCGGCCCATTCTCGGTTGAGCTGTTCGCATAAGGCATCGCTTGTCTTGCCCAGGAAGTACCGGGCTGCGTGGTCCTGCTCCGTGCCAAGCAATTGAGGTATGGCGGAAGAGGTGGAGTCGGGCGCGTCCCTCGCGGGGAGTCTCGTCAAAGCCGCCAGCCGATCGGCCAACGCAGGGTGTGTATCGGCATAGCCGGTCACTTCGTGCATCGCTTCGCCGAAAAAGGCCTGAGCTCGTGCCCGGTGCGCCGACACCTGAATTGTGCCGGCCAAATCATGCAAGTAGGTTTCTGGCGGTGTAGCGGTCTCGTTGTTTCGCCGGTCGAGCGACGGCCAGAACGACTCCTGTAACATTCGCCCAACGACGGAGAGGCAGGCGAGGGTGTCCTTCATACAGTGCGGGCCGACGAGGCGCGCCGCATTGCGGTCGGCTTCATACTCTTGTTCCCGCGCCATGACGAACGAGTAGGCATTGAAGAACGGCGCGTACCACGCCAGGAACTTCGTAAAGACGAACGACGCCCAGTGTTGGCGCGCGGTCATTTCCTGGAGCAGCTGCGACCAGGTCACGCGGGCTCGATAGATCCAGGTAAAGAAGCGGCCGTGTTGTCCCCCAAGATGGCCGAACTCGTGCGCCAGCACCGCGCGAAACTGCGCCGGGGTAACTGTGAGCAGGAGCGGCAGGCCCAGCAGCAAGTAATTGCGTTGCCAGCCCAGGATACCGAGGCGAGGGATCTGCACGACGGCAGCGTTCAGCTCGTTCACAATCAGCACGTGATGAAAGGCCGGTGTGCCGAGGGCGTTCCGGATCTTGTCGATCACAAGAAAAAGGCGCGGCGCGTGCTCGCGCTGAATTTCGATACCAGTGGGAGGTTCCAACCGTACCCAGAGTGCACGAGCGATCACGGCGGCAAGGACAATGAGACCCAATCCTGCCTTCAATAGGAGGGCATGCCCGCCTGAGCCGTTTTTGATCAGGAGAAAACAGCCGATGGTCAGGGCAATGACGGTGCCCAATACCGCAAGCACGTAGGCGTAGCCGGCAAAGGCGAGGAGGGCGACCGTCAGCTTGTACTGAGCCGGATGGGCCTTCGCGTACCCTTCCAGTTCG
>JABMDG010000223.1 GCA_015904045.1 Nitrospira sp. | reverse complement strand
CCAGGCGCAGCAGCACCGCCGGCGCATTAACGCGCGGACATTGGCGCCGCCCAACAACGTCACCCATCGCCTGTGGATGGCCGTGGTCTGCCGCGAGACGGCACCAGCGTAACGCTTCCTGATAGTCTTGCGGCACACCGCGTCCCGCATCCGACAGGAGACAGAGCCGATAGAAGGCCTCCGAATGCTGCTGGATGGCCGCCAAGCGATACCAGCGGACCGCTTCGCCGTAGTCGCGGACCGATTGCTCGTACCGCAGGCCCAGGCGATATTGATCCTCGGGACTGCCTTGCTCCGCTGTCGCCCGTGCGTCGTCGATGTTCGCGACAAGGTCATGGACGGCTACATAGGGCGATTTGGGCGGATCAATGCATCCGGACAAGGTGCTCAAGGCGGCCAGCGTAATGGTAAGGCGTAAGCGGTTCCGCATGATGCAGGCTCCCTTCTCTTTGTACAATTGAAGGCGTATCGGCATAGAGGACCGTCTCCACTGTAGCACAGAGTGCGCGTGGGGCCGAGGACGTTCGCCGAGATGCGCAGACCGTTCTCTTGACAGCTGCCGTTGCCGGTCGTAGTTTGGGTCGAACCGTTCCCGCCAAGAGGCTGAAGAGTCGCATGAGTCTGTTGCGATGTCTGGATCTGTCGGCGTCTCGATATCCACCAACCCTGTGTGGGCGTGTCGCGCGGAGCACGCTTCAGACATGTCTGTCGGGCGGACTCCTCATGATCCTCTCTGTTGGGTCGGCGTCGGCTGAAGGAGCCTTCTTACCCTCGCCGGTCACCAGAGGCGTCCTGCTGGTGGCCAGCCCGTCGCTCAACGATCCGAACTTTCATCACACAGTCCTCTTGCTCGTCAAGCACGGATCTGAGGGCGCCCTTGGTCTCGTGCTGAACCGCTCGACTAACGTCCTCCTGTCTCAGGTATTGCCCCACCTCACGGCACTCAAGGAAACCGACCACCGACTGTCTGTTGGTGGGCCGGTGGAACCCACGCGCCTTCTATTATTGTTCCGGTTGAAGGACCCCCCCGCAGACGCACGTCCGGTGATTGACGGATTATATGTCGGGGGTACGCCGGCGCTTTTGGAGCGTGTCCTTACGCAGGCCAAGCCAACCGAGGCCTTCCGGGCCTTCGCCGGGTATGCTGGCTGGGCGCCCGGACAACTGGAAGCTGAAATGCGTCAAGGGTCCTGGGGAGTGTTGCCGCTCGAGGGAATCGACATTTTCAGCAAAGACCAGGATTCTCTTTGGTCGGACAGCGTCGCCCGCCTCCAAGGCCCGAGGGTGATTTCCCACTAGCAGCCTCCGTGTATCCGGAAAAGAACACCGCGCGGTGCGCCCTCGTTTCCTTCCGTCGTGTCATCTTGCCGCAGAGAACAGGACTCATCGCTCCCAGCGATAGCCAGCCAGAAGGGGCATGACGACCAAGACGGCGAGCGCGCCGGTGGGGACAATTCCGACAATGGGCTCCCGGCTGGCAAAGGATTCGCTCAGAGAGAGGCTGTGGAGGGGTAAGACAACCGCCCATTCTCCAATCAGCCAAAGAATAAGAGCGACCACTCCAACGCCGAGGCGAATGCCGGGTAGAGGAGGGAGGGCGAATCGGTCCACCGCCCATCGTGCTCCGATGATGGTGGCCAGAAGCGTGTTGGGAATCTGCAGCATCCCGGCAATCTTCTCACCAATATGGAGCGCCACGACTTGCAGTCGGATAACCTCAAACACGAACCCGGACCCCAGGGTCACAAGAAAATAGAGGGCGCCGGATCTCACCACTTGCACCAGGACCGGCTGTCTTTCGCGGCGATGTGTTGGGTCTGGCAAGGGAATCACGGGGATCTCCTGTCCTCAACGTGACCAGTCTAACGGAAAATCATGAGCACATCCATGCTCCGTTCCCCATCCCTCCGGCTTGCGAGTTCATGCCCAACATGGTAGGTGATACGCCGATTCCAGCTCGTCACTTCCATCCCTGTCGTGTGTCATGCTCCTGGAGCCGAGACGCGTTCCATGAACTCTCCTGCCCTCGCCGCCATCAGTCCAGAATGGATCTTCACGCTGCTGAGGATTTGCGACCCTATTTTGGCCGTCTCATCGATGTTGCTTGGCGGTGCGGCTTCCTATGTCATCCTCAGCATCGCCGAGCGGATGCGTGCAACCGACCAGAGCCACATCAAGCAGCAGTGGCTGACCATCGGTGCAGTCGCCGCCGGCCTTGAGATCTGGGCGATCCATTTTATCGGCAATTTGGCGTTCTGCCGGCCGGCGGTGTCCATGCAGGACATTGCGCTCACCGGCCTGTCCATTCTTCCTGCTGTGGCAGCCGGCGCTGTCGCCGTGTATCTGATCAGCAGTTTCAGTGAGAGTCCGATCCGGTTGATCTCCGGCGGCCTGGCGATGGGCGCCTCCATGGTCCTGACCCATGTCACGACCATGATGGCGACGCATCCGTGGGTCGATCTGTCTACGGACTTGTTCCGATTGGTGATGTCGGTTGGTGTCATCATGCTCTTCGGCATCGTCGTCATTGGGATCGGCGCATGGAACATTACCTACGGAGGGTGGCGAGTGACCGAAAAGGCAAGCGCCATGGGATTTGCCCTGTCCGGCGCTCACTTCGTCGGGATGGTTCCGATGTACAGCGTCCCGGGCATCGAGGCAGGTGCCCCGACGCCGGGAATCGAAGTGGATCTCCTTGCCATCGTGGCCGTCTCATTCTCCACCCTGCTGGCTATTATTGATCGGCACGTGACGACGGCGTCAGGGTTGGCGCGCGATATCCATGCACGGATGATGGAGGCCATCGATAGCGTCCCGCAGGGGGTCGCGCTCTTCGACGCGGACGACCGGCTGGTGGTTTGCAACCGGAAGTACCGGGAAGCCGTGTCGCATCCTGATGCGCCAGTGCAACTGAACGACTCGTTCGAATCCATTATCCGCAGCATCGCATTGCGAGGCGATATTCCTGCCGCGATCGGTGATATTGACTCGTGGGTCAATATGCGTCTGGCTATGCATCGCAATCCCCACGGACCGTACATGCAATACCGATCCAACGGGGAATGGATGCAGATCAACGAAAGTCGCACGCGCGATGGCGGGATCGTCGCAATCGCGACCGACATCACCGCGTTGAAAAATGCCGAGCAAGCTGCGGAGGACGCCAAAGCGCGGTTGGCTGATTCGCTGGCCTTGGTTGAAGCGGCGAAGGCTCGCATGCAAGAAGAACTCAATGTTGGACGCGACATTCAACGAAGCATGTTGCCTCGGGTATTCCCGGCCTTTCCGGATCGGAAGGAGATCGAGTTGTATGCTGTGCTCGAGCCGGCGATGGAAGTCGGGGGCGATCTGTACGATTTCTTCATGGTCGATGATCATCGGCTGTGTTTTGTGATCGGTGATGTCTCGGGGAACGGGGTTCCTGCGGCGTTGTTTATGGCGATGACCAAGATCATGGTGAAAACCAGGGCGGCATCGGATCCCTCGCCCGCCAGCATCGTCACCCATGTGAATGATGCGCTCAGCGCGGATAACGACAGCTGCATGTTCGTCACCCTCTATCTGGGCATCTTGAATCTCCGCGACGGCATGCTGCTGGCGACAAACGCGGGCCATAATCAGCCCCTGCTCAAGCGTCGAGAGGGGCGGTTCGAATGGCTGACGGCACAGGATGGGCCCCTCGTCGGTCCGATGCCGGGCATCGCCTTCAAGGAAAGTCTCATCCAGTTGACTCCGGGGGATGAGCTGTTTTTCTACACAGACGGGGTCACCGAAGCCGATAACGCCAGGCGCGAACTGTTCGGGAACGACCGATTGAAAGCCGTTCTTGATCAATCCCGGGCGACCTTGGTCGTCGATCGCATTGCCGATGTCATGAGGGCGGTGAAGGCCTTTGCCGGCGAGGCTCCACAGGCGGACGACATTACGATCTTGGGGATCCGGTATCACGGTGTCGCCACGGCCAACGCAGCGGCTGGATTCTTCCGCCAAACGATGCCCAACCAATTGATGGCGATTCCGACACTGCAGATGGCGTTTGAGCGGTATATCTTACAGTGGGAAGGGGCCAGGCCGCTGATTCCCACACTGAACATGGCACTGGATGATCTGCTCAACAACGTCGTACAGTATGCCTTCCCAAACGATCAGGCGGAGCACCGGATTGTTGTGGAAGGCGACGTGCGTGATGGTTGCGTGGTACTGATCATTACGGACGACGGCATTCCCTTTAATCCCTTGACGGTCCCCCCTCCGGATCTGTCTCTGTTGCTGCACGAGCGTGAAATCGGCGGGTTGGGGATTCATTTAGTGAAATCCATGTTCGATGAAGTGATGTATCATCGCGATGTCGGACACAATGTGCTGACCATTAAGAAGAAGCTGGCGAGCTCATAGGCCGGTTCCCATCGGAGGACTTATCCGGCAATGAGCAAGCGAGACAGTGGATTGTTCAAGGCCAAGAGGAAAAGGATCAAAGGTACGTGAATATGACTGTTGTCTCACGTGAGACCGGCACCGTCGTCATTGTCACTCCACAAGGCCGGTTCGACACGAACGGCTCGCCCGAGGTTGATCGCGTTCTGGCCGACCACATCGCGCGGGGGGCCAAGCGGATCGTACTCGATCTGTCGCACATCGAATACATTTCATCAATCGGCCTTCGAGTGATCTTGAAAACCGTGATGGCCATGAACCGAACGGGCGGGAAAGTCGTACTGTGCGGAGGAAACGATCATTCCCGCACGGTGCTTCAATTAAGCGGCGTGATGAGCATGAATATCTATGTCGCCACGTTGGAAGAGGCTGTCGCACGGGCTCAAACAGCGTGACACTCCGGCGTATGGATCGCGCAGGCATAGTGGGCCGGCCTCACACCGGTGCCGTTGCTATTGTCAGATGACCTATGGCATAAGCGCTTCCAACATACAAACCTCTTCGGCCCGCAGGTAGGCGGAAAGGAGCAGAATCATGGAACAAGGGACCCAACATACATTGGCGGTGACTTCTTACGAGAACGCGGGGGTCACCTTCGTCAAAATGAAAGGCAGCCTCGCCGCAACCACCGCCGAACAGGGGAACAAAGAAATGAAAAGAATTCTGGATGCGGGAGCAAAAAAGATTGTCCTCAACCTGGCGGACGTGAGTTATATCAGCAGTGGGGGTATCCGGGTCATTATGATGACCTACAAACTGCTGAATAGCGTGCAAGGGGAGATGAAACTGTCTTCCGCAAAGGGGATGGTCAAAGAGGCCCTTCAGGCGAGCGGCTTTGATTTGCTCAGCCGTGTGTATGGCGGCAATATTCAATTGTGCAACACAGACGAGGAGGCCGTGGCGGCATTCAAGAGCTGATCTCCCTGGCCAACCCCTGTTGTCCCCCCTGGATCTAATGCCCGCCTGAGCGGTTGCCCGCATCATTCTCACCCCATAGCTGTTTTTGCTGCAACTCATCAATTTGTCACGGAGTTTGTGTTC
>JABMDG010000222.1 GCA_015904045.1 Nitrospira sp. | reverse complement strand
TACTCGAAGATTCGTTCTGAATACTCCACAAAGCGAGGGAACACAATGCCGCTTCCATCGAGCAGCGCGTCCGCCTCGCGGGAATCGAAGAGGCGGTCGACGCTTACGTAGGGCAACAGGGTGTCGAGCTGACCCATGAGGGCTTCCTCACGGCCTTTCATGAGTGCGCGCCGGCGTTCGAACTCTTCGATTGAAACGAACTCCATGGTCCGCGGATGCTTGTGGGGCACATGCTTGTCGAAATACTGCAACGCTTGGAGGCTGAAAAGAGCAGGACGGATGGTGGTGTTTGCGGAAATAAATCACTGCGCTTCATCGCTGAAAAGCACGATGCCGTGCGAGTCCGAAAAATGAGAATTCGTCAGGCAGATACCCGTTCCCATTCTCTGGCACGAGCGGCGAAGGCGTCTCTGTGCTGCGGCCAATCGTGTAGCGTTGCAGGATCAAAATCGGCGCCGTTAGGCCACACCAGGGTTCTAATCTCCGAATCAACAGCCACCTGGTTGAACAACGTGAGATCCAGCAGCGGACCATAGAGTTCGCCTGCAAGAACCGGCTTGAGATAAACGATTTGCTCTGTGTCATCAGTAAACTGCACTCGTAGCGTATAGGGTTCGACAATCTCGACCGCTCGAACTTGATAAATAGGATGGTTCATCCTTCTCCTAGGTCAACGGAGCAATAGGCAACGGTTTGTGGCCGCCCTGCAATCGATCCCAGTCGGCCATTAGTTCTGTCTGATGCAACTCGGCCCATGCCTCGACTAACCGTTGCTGGCGTTTCGGTAACTCCCCAGCCAGCATTTCCACTGGCTCGATCCCATACACCGCCACATGCTCTTGGTAGTACGCGTGGAAGTGAGGTGTATGATGCGAAGCCTGAACCTCGACAAACATTCGGATGATAATCCCGAAAAACCGACACAGCTCAGGCATCAGATCATTCTACTCACTTGCTTCATGAGCCGCAATCTTGCCGCCTACCATACGGTGGACATGTGTCGGAAAATGGCTAACGCCCTACTCAATCAAACGTTCATCAGTTTGAGATTCCTCCTCGTGCATGACGATTCTCGCAATCTCTACATACCCCTTGAGGCACCAGAATTTGTAGAGAAGCCACCCGACCACGCACCCGTAGTCGCAAACCAATCGGTGGCGCATTAGCTGACCCTTTGCAAAGATATGGCCTTTCTGTGCCGCCTCCTCAAAATATGCGCGAGCTTTTTCTTCATTCCGATCTACGCCTTTGCCAGACTTATAGCACCACCCCAACCTTTACAACGCAGGCAAATATCCTTCTGCCGCTGATCTCTCATACCACTCAATAGCTTTCTGATACTCTCCGACATAGACATATATGCTAGCAAGTTCAAACATAGCTGCCTTCGAGCCCGATTCGGCTGCCAAGAGATAAACCGGATCGCCTCCTGAGGATCGTTTCGAGCACAGAGCCCTTTAGAGATTATCCATCCAGCCCAACGGGCTGCGAGTTCATCACCTTGTTCAGCTAGCAACGCATACTGCGCCAAGGCGTCTTCATAGCGCTTCTCGTCATATAGCCGCGCCGCTTCCACCAGCTCTTCAGAAGACATGGTTCCTGGACCGCGGTTGACAGTCTTCTGAAAATCTAGCACAGGAGTGGCAATGTGAAGTACGATTCAGGCAGAAATTACAGGCTAAATATCGAGAGAAAATGCTAAACGGAATTCAGAAGTTGGATATTGAGCTACTTGCTCCCTTCACTGCCTTCAAGATCATCTCCAATGCTTCACTGGCAGCGACTTTCGTGGTATCGATCCTCACTTCCGGGTTCAGCGGCGCTTCGTAGGATTCTTGCAATCCCGGCACGGTGGAGGATTCACCCCGTCGGCCACGCCGATACGTCCCTTTGTAGTCGCGCTGCATGCAGAGTTCCAACGGACATTCCACCGCCACCTCGATGAAGCAGGGAATCAGGCTCCGTGCAAAGTCACGGTACGCACGCCGGTTGGCCGTGGCATCGAAGATCACAGTCACCCCGTGCGCCACTAATCTCGCACCCATGAAGGCCAGCGCGCGGTAAAAAAGATCGCGCTCCTCCCGCGAATAGGTCGGTGTAGGCGTGAGCACCAGCCTGACCGCATCCGACTCCAACACCTCGACCGGACGGCCCAGACTTTGAAGCTGCGGGATCAGCGCAGCGACAATCGTGCTCTTTCCCGATGCAGGCAGACCGGTGAGCCAGATGGCACAACCGGAAGGATGGTCAATGGTCATAGGTCACTGGTCAACGGGAACCAATATGAGCGTCTCCACTTTGCGACAGAATCCAATCCTCACCGGTGACCAATGACTATTGACCACTGACTTTTTTAAATCCCGCAGTAGTCGTTTACCCGCTCCGGTTCGAAGCGCGGAACGTCGAGCACGTTCTCGATGAAGCGAAAGAGGCTCCGGCGGACATCCATCGACAAGTTGGGGTACCAGACCGGGCTCGCCACGACCAGCCCCCGAAAGGCGAAGAAGGGCGCGGCGGTTTCGGTCACGCCTTTGTCGCCGCTGGCTTCGATATAGGTGTCCCAGAACAATCTGAACAGGCTTTCGAACGGACCCTTGAGCTTGCCCCATTGGATCAGCGAGCCGAGCAGATAGTTGATCGTCATCGCGGTCACATCATCGGCCGGCTCACCCCATTCCCCGCGGGACCGATCCAACACAGAAAAATCTGTCCCTGCGCGAAACAGCACATTGTACGGATGAAAGTCCCCGTGCACTTGGGAAAGCCGGCCGGCTTTGCTGCGCAGGCGCCATCGCCACCGGTTGCAGGCCTCTTCGACCGTATGCAATAGGTCTTCGGTGATGAAACCGCATTGTTTGGGATAGCTGTCCGTCAATCCCATGATGCATTCACCGTGGCCGATCAATTCACGAAGCCGGCGTTTGTAGAGATCCGCATCCCGGCGTTTCGTCGCATGGATCTTCGCGAGATACCGTGCCATCGCGATCGCGCGCGCCCGATCGAGCACACGCAACGACTGGCCCTTGGTGAGCCGCTCAAGATCCAGATGGTAGCTTGTTCCTTCTGCCCATTCGTTCAGCACGAAGAACTCGCGGGCTTGCGCAACAGAGAAGAGCCGCTGTTTGCCGTCGAACGCGCCCACATCGAGAACCTTCACATGGCGTTGAAGCCGTCCGTAGGAATCATAGTCCCACAACATCGCTTGGGCGCGGTCGGCCATATGCTCATGCCCGAAGGGACCCGGCTTCATGGTTTCCAGCACGGCGGATTGCAGCCGACGGCCGAGCCGGAATGTCAATTTGACCGGCGTGCCATATCCATAGCGCTTCTGCTCTCCCTTCGAGCTGGCCTTGCCGATAACCTTGGAGGACAGAAGCGTGGCCTCAGGGCCAAACCGGCTCCGGAGATAGCGTTCCAAACTCTGCTTGCTCAATGTCGGCATACACAGCGTTCTCGCAAGTCATGTTCCACCGGGAGGCCGATGAGACTCAGAATTCGTCATTCGTCAAACGGTTCGCCTGCCCTGAGCCCGGTCGAAGGGGATTCTTCCCAAACAGTTCACGAGTAACGTCTGCAAGCTCCTTACCACTCACTACTCCTCACTCACCATTCTCTGACGCCTCACTCCTACCCCCCCCTCACCCATTCCAATACCTGGCGCAATAGGCCCCACCTGGAAGCGCGCCACTGTAGGAAAATGCGTCACATCGGGTTGGTATTGTTCGGATCGAAGGT
>JABMDG010000221.1 GCA_015904045.1 Nitrospira sp. | reverse complement strand
CCGCCTGCCTCTCCCCCCGTACCCAAACAAGGCTGACACATGATCTCGCATACCTTTATCGATCGGCCGATCATGGCCTCGGTGGTCTCCATCGTCATCGTGGTGATGGGCCTGTTAGCTATGCAGTTTCTGCCGATCGCGCAGTTCCCGGAGATCACGCCGCCGGTCGTCCAGATCGATGCCGACTATCCCGGCGCAAGTGCGGAAGTCGCGGCAGAAGCCGTGGCGCGTCCGATCGAGGTCACGCTTCCCGGCGTCGACAATTTGCTCTACTACGAATCGACCAGCAGCAATGACGGCCATGTCTCGATCAAGCTCACCTTCGAAATCGGCACCGATCCGGATATCGCTCAAGTGCAGACGCAGAACCGCGAAAAACTCGCCGAACCGCAGCTTCCCCCTGACGTCGTCCGCCAGGGCATTTCCGTCAAAAAGCTGTCTCCGGATCTTGTGGTGGTCATCGCGCTGAAGTCGACTGATCCGCGGCATGACGCGGTGTTCTTGTCGAACTACGCTACGCTCCGGCTGGTCGACGATCTGAAACGGGTCAGGGGCGTCGGCGACGCGCTCGTGTTCGGGCAACAGAATTACAGCATGCGGATCATCCTGAATCCGTTGCTGATGGCGAAGTTGGAGCTGACGCCGAGCGATATCACCGGGATCATCCGCGAACAGAATCGCGACTATCCGGCCGGAACTATCGGGAGGGAGCCGGCGCCGAAGGGAACGGAGTTGACGATCCCGATCATCACCAAAGGCCGCCTGACTGACGTCAAAGATTTCGAGGAACTGATTGTGCGCGCGATGCCGGATGGTTCGACGGTCCGGCTCAAGGATGTGGCTCGCATCGAACTGGGGGCGCAATCCTACGGGCTTGAAGGGCGCTGGAACAGCAAACCGACGACGTTTGTTCTCACATTCTTAGCTCCGGGAGCGAATGCGCTCGATACCGTACGCCGCACACGCGCGCAGATGGATGAGCTGGCCAAGAGTTTTCCGCCCGGTGTGTCCTACGACACGCCCTATGACACTACGCGCTTTATCGAGATCTCGATCAAGGAAGTGGTCAAAACGCTGGCGGAGGCCATGGCCTTGGTCGTGCTGGTCGTCTACGTGTTTCTCCAGAGCTGGCGCGCCACCATCATCCCGACCGTCGCCGTGCCCGTTTCCCTCATCGGTACCTTTATCGGATTGGCGGCGCTGGGTTTTTCCATCAATACCATTACCTTGTTTGGAATGGTTCTGGCCATCGGTATTGTCGTAGACGATGCGATCGTAGTGGTGGAAAATGTCGAACGACATATGCGGGAGTCCAGCCTTTCTCCGAAAGAAGCGGCCAAACGCGCCATGAGCGAGGTGACTTCGCCGATCATTGCGATCGTGCTGGTGCTGGTGTCGGTGTTTGTTCCCGTCGGCTTCATCGGCGGTGTGACGGGCGCGCTCTACAAAGAATTTGCTGCGACGATCGCCATCTCGGTCACCGTCTCGGGATTTGTAGCCTTGACCCTGAGCCCTGCGCTCTGCGCGTTGGTGCTCACTCCTCAGCATGGAGAACGGGGCGGGTTCTGGTCGTTGTTCGACCGGATGTTCGGACGGACTCAACGGGGCTACACCTGGTCGATCGGAAAGATCCTGGGGCGGCCGGTGTTCGTCATGCTGGCCTTTGTCGGACTGCTCGTGGTGTCGTTGGGCATGTTTCAGCGGCTGCCGCAGAGTTTCCTTCCTGAGGAGGATCAAGGCTACTTCATCGTGGTGGCGCAACTGCCGGATGGCGCGTCGAAACAGCGGACCGATGCGGTGCTTGAGCGGGTGGAACGGTTTTTCCAAGCGATCCCGGCGGTCCATTCGACAGATGCCTTAACAGGGCAGAATTTCGTATTCGGCACCAGGGGGCCGAACTCGGCGACGATGTTCGTGCCGCTGGTGCTCTGGGATGACAGACCGGAACCGCAGTATCATGCGAAGGCGCTGGTCGGCGCGGCCTACGCCGAGTTTGCAAAAATTCCTGAGGCGTTGCTCCTGGCGTTCAACCCGCCCGCTATTCGCGGTGTGGGTATCGTCGGCGGCTTCTCGGCGCAATTGCAAGATCCCGGCGGAGGGGATTTCAAGAAATTTGCGGCGGTGGCACAGCAGTTCGTCGAGCAGGCGCAAAAGGAGCCGGCAATCGGGAGGGTCGGGACGAACTTCCGGGTTTCCTCGCCGCGCGTCTTCGCCCATGTCAACCGGGAACGGGCCAAAGCCCTGGGGATACCGATTTCAGACGTCTTCGACACCATGCAGGCCTACTTCGGAAATTTCTATATCAATGATTTTGTGAAGTTCGGCCGTGTGTATCACGTGCAGACGGAGGCCGAAGCGGAATTCCGGTCCACGCCGCAGGATCTCTCGAAGATTTATGTGCGGGCACGGCATGCCGGCGGCACCAACATGATTCCGCTCGATACAGTCGTCACCACGGAGTATCAGAGCGGTCCGGATCCGGTGAATCACTTCAACGGCTATAATACTGCGCTGGTCCTCGGCGCGGCGGCGCCGGGCTTCAGTTCCGGACAAGCGCTCGACGCGTTGGACCGTGTGGCGAAGGAGGTGTTGGTTCCGCAGGGCTATGCCATCGATTGGAGCAATATCTCGTTCCAGGAACGCCGCGTTGGCGGGCAATCGGGGCAGGTCTTTGCGATCGGTCTGCTCATGGTTTTCCTTGTGCTGGCGGCGCAGTTCGAGAGTTGGGTTGTGCCCTTTGCCGTAATTTTGGCCGTGCCCTTCGCCATTTTCG
>JABMDG010000220.1 GCA_015904045.1 Nitrospira sp. | reverse complement strand
CGCGCCGCCATCCATGAAACGCACCTCCGTTGCACAGCCGGACGTCGCCACCCTGTTCATCGCCGCCAGCGAACAGGATTCGAATTTGTATTATGCGACCAAATTCATGGCGCCGGATCCATTCATCTACCTCGAGATCAAAGGCGAGCGGGTGTTGGTGATGAGCGATCTCGAAATGGATCGCGCCAAGGCTCAGGCGACGGTCGATCGGGTCCTGTCCTATTCCGAGGTTGAAGGCAAAGCGAAAAGCCGGGGTATCAAGGCTCCGACGACGGTTGATATCGTGCACGTGGTCCTGAAAGAGTCCAAAATCCGCCAGCTCCTGGTACCGGCGAATTTTCCGTTCATTCATGCCACACGCTTGCAGGAGCTGGGATACAGCCTGAAGCCGAAGCGCGATCCGTTCTACGAACAGCGCGTCGTGAAAACGGCGGAGGAAGTGCGACATATCGAAGAGGCACAGCGGGCGACGGAAGAAGCCGTAGCTGTGGCCCATGCGATGTTGCGCCGGACGGAAACCAAGGCGGGGCAGTTGTGGCTCGACGGCGCGCCGGTCACTTCGGAGCGGGTCAAGCAGCTCATCAACGTTGCCCTGATGGAGCGGGGCTGCATCGCCCAGCATACGATCGTGGCGGGCGGCGAGCAGGCCTGCGATCCGCACAACGAAGGCAGCGGCCCCTTGCCGGCCCACCGCAGCATCATCTTCGACGTCTTTCCCCGCTCCGCGTCAACGCGATACTTCGCCGACATGTCGCGTACAGTGGTGCGCGGCACGCCCAGTCCCGAGTTGGTGAAGCTATATCAGGCGGTGAAGGACGCGCAGGAAGAAGCCATCACGAAGATTAAGGACGGCGCCGACGGCATGAAAATCCATCAAGGCATCTGTGCGCGGTTCGAGAAGGCCGGCTACAAGACGGGCATGGTGAATGGCAGGATGCAGGGCTATTTTCACGGAACGGGCCACGGAGTCGGGCTCGACATTCACGAAGCGCCGCGGATCAGCCGTACCGGCTCGTTGTTGCAGGAGGGGCATGTCGTCACGGTGGAGCCGGGCCTGTATTATCCCGGCCTTGGCGCCGTGCGCGTCGAAGACATGGTGCTCGTGACCCGCGACGGGTGTCGGAATCTCACGAACTTTCCGAAGCAATTCCAGCTCGACTGACAGGCGGGTATACGTTCTATCCAGCCGAGTCGGTGCTCTGGCCGGATCCTAGCCGCAGTTCGTGACGCAGGCATGGCCCGTTCCTTTCAATTTATCGACGACGTTGCACTGGCCGATCTGGCTTTCGAGGCGGAGGGCGATTCCGTCGAGCAGCTGTTTCGCGCGGCGACCAGAGCATTCGGCCCAGGCAGTCCGGACGTGCCGCGTGATTTTCAGAAGATTGGGCAGCCGGTGATCTGTGGCGGATCGATGGAAACCGGCTCCTATGTGCTGGTCGGCACGGACCGCGCGGTGCACGAGACGTTCGGATCCACGATGCATGGGGCGGGACGGACGATGTCACGGGCGCAGGCCAAGAAGTCGATCCGCGGGGAACAGCTTCAGCAGGACATGAAACGGCGCGGGATTCTTGTGAAGGCCGTCTCGATGTCTGGCCTGGCGGAAGAAGCGGGCTTTGCATACAAGAACATTTCCGAGGTGGTTGAGACCGTCGATCGAACCGGGATCACAAAAAAGGTGGCGGAACTCAGGCCGATCGGTAACATCAAAGGATAGGGCTCAGCTCTCGGGTGAGGCAACGCCATATGGACAATCGAAAAGATCCGCGTTTCTCCGTGCACTTCCGTAGCTCATTCAGTTCCGCCAATATCATCTCTGGTGTCGGCTTGCTGAACAATTTGTCCAGCGGAGGGTGCCGCATCTTTACCTCAACGCCAGTTAAGCCCGGCACGGCGCTGGAGTTGCGCATAGAAATCTCGGACTCAGAGCCGCCACTGCAAGTCAAGCAAGCGATCGTCCGCTGGGCTCGTGACGGCAACTTTGGCGTGGAGTTCCTCCACCTTGCGCCGGAACATTGGGCGAGACTCCGGCTCACCGTCAAAGAGCTGGAGCGACAGCCGTATGAACGGGAACGTCAGGGCGAGACCGCTTCGTAGCCATTCCAAGATGTCCGCTCGAACAAAGACTGTCCATATTTTCCTTCAGGTCAGGAGGCAGTCTTACGCCGCTTGGTCCGTCCGGCGCTTGGCAGCTTGGCCGACGATGTCGAGTGCGGCGACGCGGTAGGCTTCGGCGTAGGTGGGGAAGTTGAAGACGTTGTCGATGAATGACTCGACGGTGGCACTCTGTTGAAGCGCCAGTTGCCCGACATGAACTAATTCAGTAGCCGAATCTCCTACGATCTGTACCCCAAGCAGTTGCTCGCCACGCGGGTCCGCGACCATCTTGAGTAACCCTTGTCCGGATCCGGATATCTGCGCCCGGGCGACTTCCTCATATCTCGCCCGTCCGATCAACGGCTCCCGGTACCGTTCACGGGCGCTCTGCTCATCCAAGCCGATACTGGCCATTTCGGGGATGGTGTAAATACCAAGCGGGATCGTCGAAGCAGCGTCGCCAATCGGCAGGTCAAGGGCGTGCCGAACCGCCCTGCGGCCTTGTTCCATGGCCTTCGATGCGAGAGCAGGCCCGCTGACCATGTCTCCAACGGCATAGATGTGCGGTATATCCGTTTGGCAAAACTGGTTTGCCGAGAGGATACCCTTCGGGGTGACTGCCAGGCCGGCTGCGGGTAGATTGAGGTCCTCGACATTAGCCTGGCGGCCAAGGGCCACCAGCAGTTTCTCGGTCTTGACCTGAGGCCCGTCTTTCAGGGTAATGACGACGTGGGATACGCCGTCCCATCGAACGTCCGTGACAGTTTGTCCCCCGAGGTAACGGCCGCCTCGCTGTTCGAATATGCTGACGAAATGTGAGACGAGTTCGTGGTCCATGAACTGAAGCGGTGCGGCTGCCCGATCAATCAGTGTAACCTGGACGCCGAGCAGCGAGAATATCGACGCGTACTCGCACCCAATCACGCCGCCGCCGATGATCGCCAGCGAGTGTGGCAGGTAAATCATGGAGAGGAGCGAGTCGCTGTCAAGAATGTGTTCGTGATCGACGGGAATGCCGTCCGGAGTCCTGGGGCGTGAGCCGGTGGCCAGGATGATGGCCCCGGCGGTGAATCGCTGGCTGGCGCCGTCGACTGTTTGCATCTCGACGGTGCGTGCGTCGATGAAGCGCGCGCGGCCGTGAAAGAGGGAGATCCCGTTGCGTCTGAGCTGCCGGCTCATAAACGTATCGTGGGCGGAGACGACGTCTTCGAGCCGGCTGAGCAGGGTTGCAATTTGGGTATCCGGCTTCAGGCTGAAGTCGAAAGCCTCGCCGGCACGTTTGAGCCGGTCCAGGTGGAGCGCGCTTTCTCTTAACGTTTTGCTGGGGATGGTCCCGCGATAGACGCAACTGCCTCCAATGCCGCGCTCCCGTTCGATGAGGGCCACGCGCTTGCCGGCTTTCGCGCCCTGGATGGCCGCTTTCTGCCCGGCGGGGCCGGCTCCGATGACGATGATGTCAAAGTTGGTCGGTGTGCTCATAGATTCATCGCATTCACGACCGCCAGGACCTTCTCTCTGCACGAGACGAGTTGGTCAATGTCATTGGGATAGAGGTTCAACTCTGCGAACACGGGATGATCACGGAAGGAGTCTTCCGGCATGTCATCGGGGGTCAACAGATGGGTCGCCAGCCGATCAGCGACGTATGTGAGCAGGCACTCCTGGCGAAACGAGACGGCGTGGTCGTAATCGCTGTAATATTGGATCGCTTCGGCGACCTGTTTAGGCAGGCTCCATTTGTCGGCGATCAGACATCCAACGCGCGAGTGGTACCCGTTCATCAACATGCGCAGCATGGACTTGTCAGCGGGGATGTTCTGCTTCTGCGCGATGGCCGCTGCCGTTCGCAGGACGACAGGTTTCCCAATGGCGTGCAACAGGCCGCAGAGAAAGGCGCTTTCGACATTGACGCGACGTGCGCGGGCGACTTCTTTGGCGAAGGCGCCGCTGGCCAGCGAGTGCCGCCAGAGTTGTTTGACCTCATCTTCGTGGCCAGGTACCTGGAAGGCACCGGCTTTCAACGAAGCGGTAAACGCGATTTCCGATAATAAATTAATGCCCAGCATGGCGACGGCGTGCTGAAGGGAGACCACAGGGCTGCGGGGCATGTAGGCGGGCGAATTGGCGATGCGCAGCACGTGTGCCGCAAGTGCCTGATCCTGATGGATGAGTGACGACAGCTTGGCCGCGTCGGCAGCGGGATCCGATGTGAGCGCCATCACTTGGCTGGCCACTTGGGGCAGCAACGGCAGCTCGAGTTCGCCTTGTTCAAGCTTTTGAAGAAGACTGCGCTCAAGTTGTTCGATCGGAGTCGTTGCTGTTTGGATGTCAGGGGGCATCGGGGCGGTCCCTCGCCAGTTGTGTTCGGATGGTTGTCATTGCCATCCTTTCTCGGTTGGTGGTGGTCGAAAGTTTAGGGGCATCCTGTGAGGTCTTGGTGACTTTGCAATAGCAGGTAACTATACTTCCTTCATACGCTGGCATGAGGGGTATGGGAGGGGAACATGAGGACTCGGCTCCATTGTTCGAGATATGGTGCCTGGATAACTATCGCGGGAATGGTTCTGGTGATGGGGGCGGCGCGTGGTTCATTTGCCGGTACGGAAACGATCACGAAGGAAGCGAAGGAAACCTTGGAGGCGACAAAACAATACACGATTGAGAAAAAAGAAGCATTCCAGCGGAAGGCCCAGGAGGAGCTGGCGGTGGTCCACAAACAGATCGGTGCCTTGCGGGAAAAG
>JABMDG010000022.1:50836-54507 GCA_015904045.1 Nitrospira sp. | reverse complement strand
TCGGCGTGACCACGCCGTCCGGGGAACGGATCATCCCCGCGAGGCCCGTCATCCCGATGCGTTTGCCGTCGGCTCCCAGCTAGCGGAGTCGGTCGACGATGCCCGTACCCAACATACTTCATACACCATCGTAGACCGATGCCATCCAAGTCGAGGATTGTACAAAACGATCAATTGCCGGGCATGCGGCGATTCTCTCATCAAGAGAAGGATGCCGTGCGCGCTTCGATTCAGGCTGAACAACCTGCCTTCCACAACTGCTTCGGCCCCATCAAGGCGCGATTCATATATCTCGTAGGTGTACCAATGACGATCCTCGACCCGCGCTTCCTGGCGACGATTGGAGGACGATGCGTCACGATCCAATCGTACCGGTGGTTCCAGTTCATTGAGACGACTTGCCATAGTTCCCTGCCAGGACTCAGAATTGCCGATAAGTTAGGATGTCGTTTGAGGGCAAGAGCCATGCCGATATTGCTCGCTCGCTATTTCCCAACAAACACGGTATCTGCTGAATTGAGCGAAGTGTAGAAGTGAAGGTAAATACCTACTCACACCTCAAGCCGCTCTTTTGGTGGACAGAGACCTCGTTCACCGGCGGAATGACTGGAAACACTCGTCCATATGGTCATTGGCCAGACCGACTGCCTGCATGTAGGCATAGACAATTGTGCTGCCGACGAAACGAAACCCCCGCCGCTTGAGGTCCTTGGACAACGTGTCGCTCACGGGGTTGGTGGCCGGAACGTCTGTCATCCGCTTCCAACGATTGACGATGGGCTCTCCCGCCACAAACGACCACACATACGCGTCGAAAGACCCGAACTCTCGTTGGACGGCCAGAAACGCCTTGGCGTTGGCGATCGCCGCATCGATCTTGAGCCGGTTCCGAACAATGGCGGGATTCTGCAGCAGCTCAGCCTTCGTCGTGGCCGTGAACCGCGCTACACTCTTCGGATCGAATCCGGCAAACGCCTTTCGATACCCCTCACGCTTCCGCAAGATCGTGTCCCACGTCAGCCCGGCCTGCGCGCCTTCAAGTAACAGCATCTCGAAATGCTTCCGGTCACGGTGAACAGGCCTGCCCCACTCCCGATCGTGATAACGGATCATGTGCGGCTTGTCGCCGACCCATGCGCAACGGACCGGAATGGCTGTCGGTTGTGTGAATGCCCTCGGCATAGACAGTTCCTTCTCTAGAGCTATGGAGCCCAAGAATTTGATAACATGACCTGGCGTACTCGTTCCAGTGTTCGGCTACGCCCGATGCAATTGATGCTGTCGCGACCAAGGTTTCCCTTGTCACAAACTTCGCGGTGTTTCCTATGAATCGTCAGAATCGGCTCGGATCGGTCTTGCTGGTCTTGTTCGTACTCCTGGTAGGCCTCGGTCTGGCCGCATGGAAATACGAATCCGTCCAAGGCGAGCAGGCAGCTTCGTCTCATCAGCCTGAGCCAATGGAGTCGGTGACCGTCGCCGTCGCGCGGGCAATCGACCATCGCCAGACCACGACCTCAATCGGAACGGTGCTTGCGTTGCGTTCGATCACACTGAAGAACGAACTGGCCGGGACGGTCCGAGAGGTTCACCTGACCGTTGGCGGAAACGATTCTGATCGTCGCACTGGTCGTGTTCCTGTTCATGGGATCGGTCCGCACCGCCCTCGTCCCACTGGTCGCCATACCGGTGTCGTTAGTCGGCACGGCCCTCTTCATGGCCGCATTCGGCTTCAGCCTCAACCTCCTGACATTGCTCGCCATCGTGCTGTCGGTCGGCTTGGTCGTGGACGACGCCATCGTCGTCGTGGAGAACGTGGAACGGCATGTGCGTATGGGCCGATCCCGGATCGAGGCGGCCCAAGCCGCCGCCCGTGAGCTCCTTGGTCCGATCATCGCGATGACGATTACGCTGGCCACCGTCTACGCCCCCATCGGTTTCCAAGGCGGGCTGACCGGTTCCTTATTCCTGGAATTCGCCATGACACTCGCCGTCTCCGTCGTCCTGTCAGGAATCGTGGCCATCACGCTGTCGCCGGTCATGAGCTCCCGATTCGTCCATCCCCGAGGCAAAGAAGGTCGCTTGACCACGTTCGTCAACCGACGGTTCGAAGAAGCGCGAGGGCTCTACGCCAGGCTGCTCGACGCTGCCCTCACCATGCGTTGGGGCATCGTGGCGGCCGCCTTCTTCATTGTGATCGCCTCCTGGCCGCTCTATCATTTCTCCCGTCAGGAGCTGGCCCCTGTGGAGGACCAAAACCACATCAGTCTTTTCTTCGAAGCGTCACCGGATTCCACAGTCCAGGCCACCAATCGCCAACATTTCCAGATCGTCAAAGCAATCACGACCATTCCTGAAACCGACTACACCTGGTCGCTCACCACCGCCTGGGGCGGATTCGGTGGCGTGGTTGCGAAGGATTGGCATGATCGGGCGCGCTCCACCGAGCAGATGTACGACGACGTCTACGGCGCCGTGCTGCAAGTACCGGGACTTCGGGTGTTCCCACGACTGGACCCACCTCTTCCCACACCGGGCCAATACGATGTGGAGCTGATCCTCCAGAGTGACGTGCCGGCTGAGCAGATGCTCGAAACTGTCTGGATGGTGCTGGGGGCCGGCTGGCAAAGCGGCAAATTTCTCTACGTGGATACGGACCTCAAGATCGACCTCCCCCAAGCCCGGGTTGTCTTAGATCGTGAACAGCTGGCCGACTTGGGACTGGACCTCGCGGGAGTCGGCCGCGAGCTGGGCACGATGCTCGGCGGAGCCTACGTCAACCGGTTCAACTATTTCGACCGCAGCTATAAAGTCATCCCGCAACTGGGCGACAAGGACCGTGCGACGGTCGATCCGCTGCTGGACTTAAAAATCAAGACGCCGGGCGGCCAATTGGTGCCGGTGTCCACATTTACCCATATCGAAACGAGCACCGCGCCGCGTACATTGAACCGCTTCCAACAGCGCAATGCCGTCCGCATCTTCGGAGGCGTGAAGCCCGGTTTTACGAAGGAAGAAGGGCTTCGTGTGCTCGAAACTGCCGCTGCATCGAACGGTCCGCGCGTTGTCATGGACTATGCCGGCGAGTCACGGCAACTGCGGCAAGAGGGAGCCGCACTCACAGTGACACTGGGCTTTGCCGTCGTCCTGATTTATTTGGTGCTGGCCGCCCAGTTCAAAAGTTTCCGCGATCCGTTGATCGTCTTAATCGGCTCGGTTCCGTTGGCCATCTCCGGTGCGCTCGTTGTCAGTTTCTTCGACCTCACCACCGTCAATATTTATTCGCAGGTGGGCCTGATTACGCTCGTCGGGCTGATTGCAAAGAACGGCATTCTCATCGTGGAATTCGCCAACAAACTGCAAGCCGGCGGTCTTTCCCGCATGGCCGCGGCTCGTGAAGCCTCGTTAACCAGATTACGGCCGGTGCTGATGACTTCGGCAGCCACCGTCTTCGGGCATCTCCCGTTGGTCTTGGCGTCAGGTCCTGGCGCAGCGGCCCGCAACAGCATCGGCATGATGCTCGTCACAGGCATGACCGCTGGAACCATCTTCACCCTGTTCGTGGTGCCGGCATTTTACACCTTGATTGCCGCGGAACATCAGCCGGCGACAACACCAGTAAGCGAGACAGACACGACTCTCAGGATGGCGGCAGCCGACGTATAAGTCTGTAC
>JABMDG010000022.1:34676-50736 GCA_015904045.1 Nitrospira sp. | reverse complement strand
CCGGATGAGCTCTACCATGAATCGTCCCAACTGGATCGGATCGATCTTCCTCGTCTTGTTTGTCCTCTTCCTGGGTGTCGGCCTGGCCGCCTGGAAATACGAATCCATCCAAGACGAACAGGCGGCGTCGGCAAATCAGCCCGAGCCGATGGAGTCCGTCACGGTCGCCGTCGCGCGAGCCATTGACCATCGGTCGACCACGACGTCGATCGGAACGGTCCTCGCATTACGTTCAGTGACGCTGAAGAACGAGCTGGCTGGAACAGTCCGCGACGTCCGGCTCGTCCCCGGGCAGATTGTGGAAGCCGGCACCTTATTGGTCGCCCTCGACGTCTCCGTCGAAGAAGCGGAACTCAAGGCACAAGAAGCCCAAGCAGCCCTGGCCAAGACGGTCCTTGATCGCCGACAGGGCCTCCGCGAGGAACTCGCCACGACACAGGAAGAAGTGGATCGTGCGCGCGCTGACTTGGATGTGGCACAAGCCCAGATGGCTCGCACCAAGGCGGTCATTGCGAAGAAGACGATCCGCGCCCCATTCCGAGCGAGGGTGGGCATCGCAGATGTCCATCCCGGCCAATACCTGGATGAGGGCACCCTCCTGACCACGCTGCAAGGCCTCGGCGATGCGGTGCACGTGGACTTCTCCGTCCCCCAACAAGTCGCGGCGGGTTTGAGGGTCGGAGAATCGGTTGAGGTCTTCGCGGCCGGCAATTCCCCTGTTGTCATGGCCAAGCTCGTGGCCCTCGACGCACGCGTCGACCCGACAACTCGAAACGCCATGGTGCGTGCCAGGATCGAGGGCACCCGTCACGCACCGGCGCCAGGATCCTCCGTCCGCGTCCGCATTCCCGTTGGCTCCAGGCAAACGGTCGTGGCCATCCCGGTCAGCGCCTTACGCAAGGGCCCTGGGGGAGACCAGGTGTTTGTGATCGCGCCAGACAAGGATGGCCGCACCAGAGTGCGTGCCCGCCAGGTTGAAAGCGGAGCCATGTTCGGCGACGAAATTGTCATCCAGTCTGGACTGACCGCTGGGGAACGAATCGCTGCGCTGGGCTCCTTTAAGCTTCGCGACGGCATCCTGGTCGCCGTCGCAGAGACGATTGAACAGACACCGACGGAACATCCCGCGGTCGGAAGGCCGTAACCAGATCACCATGTCCCCCGACACGCCTCACACCTCGTTTACGGATCTGTTCATCAAGCATCCCGTGTTGGCGATCGTCGTCAACCTCGTCATCCTGCTTGCCGGTTGGCGGGCCATGACATCCCTGCCGGTGCAACAGTATCCCAGGCTCGAGAACTCGCTGGTCGTCATCACCACCGTGTATTACGGCGCCAGCGCCGAGACCATTCGTGGATTTATCAGTACGCCGATCGAACGGGTGGTCTCCGCCATCAGCGGCGTTGATTACGTGGAATCGACCAGCAGGGCCGGTGTCAGCACCGTGACCGTTCACCTGAAACTTAACCACAACAGCACGGCGGCCCTGGCGGAAGTCACAGCCCGACTTCAACAGGTACGGTCGGAGCTGCCGCCGGAAGCCGAACCCTCCGCGATCGACATTCAGCGGGCAGACCGGCCCTACGCCTCGTTCTACTTGAGTTTCAGTTCGACGGAACGGACGGTCCCGGCTGTCACCGATTGGCTGCTGCGCACGTTACAGCCCCGGCTCTCGACCCTGTCCGGTGTCCAACGGGTCACCTTCGAAGGGGAACGGCAGATGGCGATGCGGATCTGGATCGACCCCGATCGGCTCGCCTCGTTCAACCTCTCCCCCGGCGACGTCCAGGGTGCGCTCCGGCGGAACAACTACTTGGCAGCAGTCGGCCGTACCAAGGGCAATCTTGTCCAGGTCAACCTGCTCGCCAACACGGATCTGCGCTCGACCGTCGAATTCGAAGAGCTGATCGTCGCCGACCGGGGCGGCGCCATCGTGAGACTCAAGGACGTCGCGCGGATCGAGCGGGACGCCGAAGAAGCCAACATGATCGCCAAGTACGATGCGACAGAAGGCGTCTACCTCGGCATCTGGGCGGTGCCCGGGGTCAACGAAATCGACGTGGGCCACCGGCTTCGCGACGAGATCGAACGAATTCGGCCGACTCTGCCGGGCGATATCGACATGAAGCTCGTCTGGGACAGCACGATGTTCATCCGAAACGCGCTGACGGAAATCACCAAGACGTTGGCGGAAACGATCCTGATCGTCGCGTTGGTGGTCTTCCTGTTCATGGGATCGGTCCGCACGGCCCTCGTCCCGCTTGTCGCCATACCGGTCTCGCTGATCGGCGCAGCCCTCCTCATGGCCGCGTTCGGCTTCAGCCTCAATTTGCTGACGCTCCTGGCCATCGTGCTGTCGGTCGGGCTGGTCGTGGACGACGCCATCGTGGTGGTTGAAAACGTGGAGCGGCATGTGCGGCTGGGAAAATCCCGCATCGAGGCGGCACAGGCCGCCGCCCGTGAGTTGCTGGGCCCGATCATCGCCATGACCATCACCCTCGCCACCGTGTATGCCCCCATCGGCTTCCAAGGCGGACTCACCGGATCCTTGTTCCTGGAATTTGCCATCACGCTGGCCGTCGCCGTGGTCTTGTCCGGGATCGTGGCGATCACCCTCTCGCCCGTGATGAGTTCACGATTCGTGCACCCACAGGGGAAAGAAGGTCGGTTGACCGCATTCGTCAATCGACGGTTCGAGGAGGCACGTGGGCTCTATGCCCAGCTGCTTAACGGGGCACTCACGATGCGGTGGGGATTCGTGGTGGCCGCCCTGCTCATTACGGTCGCCGCCTGGCCGCTCTATCACTTTTCGCGACTCGAACTGGCCCCGGTTGAGGATCAGAATCACATCAGCCTGTTCTTCGAAGCGTCACCGGACTCGACGGTCCACGCCACCAATCGCCAACACTTCCAGGTCGTCAACGCGGTGACCGCCATCCCCGAAACCGATTACACCTGGTCGCTCACGACCGCATGGGGCGGCTTCGGGGGAATCGTCGCGAAGGATTGGCATGACCGCGCGCGCTCGACCGAGGACATGTACGACGACGTCTTCGGCGCTGTATCGCAGGTGCCGGGACTCCGGGTGTTCCCGCGCCTGGATCCTCCGTTGCCGACTCCGGGCCAGTACGATGTGGAGCTGATCCTCCAGAGCGAGGTGCCGGCTGAACAGATGCTCGATACGGTTGGGGCAGTGCTGGGTGCCGGCTGGCAGAGCGGTAAATTCTTATACGTCGACACCGATTTGAAGATTGACCTGCCGCAGGCCCGTGTCGTGCTGGATCGTGAACGCCTCGCTGATTTGGGATTCGATCTGGCCGGGGTCGGCCGCGAACTCGGCACGCTGCTTGGTGGGGCCTACGTTAACCGGTTTAACTACTTCGACCGCAGCTACAAGGTCATCCCGCAACTGGGTGACCGGGATCGTGCCACTGTCGATCCCCTGCTCGACCTCAAGATCAAGACACAGGGCGGGCAGTTGGTTCCGGTCTCAACCTTCACCCACATCGAAACGAGCACCGCACCACGTTCCTTGAACCGCTTTCAGCAGCGCAACGCCGTCCGCATCTTCGGCGGCCTCAAACCGGGGGTGACGAAGGAAGACGGTTTGCGCGTGCTTGAAGCCGCCGCGGCGTCCGCCGGACCTCGATTGGTCCTCGACTATGCCGGCGAATCGCGGCAACTGCGCCAGGAAAGCTCGGCGCTGACCGTCACGCTCGGCTTCGCCGTCGTCCTCATCTATTTGGTGCTGGCCGCCCAGTTCAAGAGCTTCCGTGATCCATTAATCGTCCTGCTCGGCTCGGTGCCCTTGGCCGTCTCCGGCGCGCTGGTCGTCAGCTTTCTCGACCTGACCACGATCAATATCTATTCCCAGGTCGGCCTCATCACGCTCGTCGGGCTGATCGCCAAGAACGGCATTCTCATCGTGGAATTTGCGAATCAACTGCAAGCACGCGGGCGCTCGCGGCTGGCGGCGGTGCATGAGGCGGCGCTGACCCGGCTGCGGCCGGTGCTGATGACTTCGGCGGCCACCGTCTTCGGCCATCTGCCGTTGGTCCTCGCCGCGGGACCGGGAGCCGCGGCGCGTAACAGCATCGGGATGATGCTGGTTACCGGCATGACGGTCGGCACCCTCTTCACGCTGTTCGTCGTGCCTGTGTTTTACTCGCTGATCGCGGCACAACATCCAACGGACCAGCCGAGCGTGATGCCGGAAGAGGTTGCGGACAAGCAATTGGTGACGGCCTAGACCGCATCAGTCATAGACACGTCGTGCTGCCTCTGCTCTTCTGACCACCAGCACCCCGTCTCGAATCGTGACCAACACAGCGCTCACGCGCGGATCGGCCGCGACCGTGCGATTGAGGTCCTGAATCGCGGCGGTGGAGGCATCCGGCGGCGGGTGTTTCAGCACGTCGCCACCCCAGAGCACATTATCGATCACGATCACGCCGCGTGGCGCAAGCAAGTCCAGCGCGCGCCGGTAATAGTTCAGGTAATTGGTTTTGTCGGCGTCGATGAAGATGAGATCGAATGGGCCGGTGAGCGTCCGCATGGTCTCCAGCGCCGGTCCCATGCGCACGGTAATTTTGCCTCCGTGCGGAGAACGCGCCACATACCGACGGCCCATGGCCGCCGATTTCTCGTCGACTTCGCAGGTGATCACCGATCCGTCCTCCGGCAGCGCCTCGGCAAAACAGAGCGCGCTATAGCCGGTGAACATGCCGATTTCCAGCACCCGTTTGGCTCCCACCAGCTGCGCCATCATCTGGAGAAAGGCCCCTTCCAAAGGACCGACCACCATTTGCGCATACTCCATCGTCTGCTCGGTTTCTTCTCGGAGCGCCCGGCGGACGTCGGACTCCGGCCTCGAATGGGCTTGGGCATAGGCTTCGATTTCAGCAGGGACCAGTGATTTCATATGGGGTTCCTCCGCCGGTTTGAAAACAACGGGCTTGGTTGCGTACACTGCGGGGCATCATACATCAGCCTCGCGTCACCTGGGCGCGAATGACAGAGGAGGCCCGGTTTGAAGACCCTTGCGACATTGGAACCCCTCACGACGAGACTGTTGGAAATCCAGCGTATCAACAGTGCCGCCTCAGTGCTGTCATGGGATCAGGAGACCTATATGCCGGCCGGCGGGGGCGAAGCGCGGGCCGAACAAATCGCCGTGCTGCAGGGCTTGGCTCACCAGAAGCTGGTGTCCGCGGAAGTTGAGAAACTCCTGTCGCAATGGGTCGATCCAGCCACGGGCTTAGCCTATGAACAGCCCGGCAACTTGTGGGATGAGCCGTCCCGTTCGCTGTTACGGGAGGTCTGGCGTGATTTCAGCCGGGCCAAGAAGCTGCCGTCCGATTTTGTCATCAAGCTGAGCCGCGAATGTTCGCTTGCTCAACAAGTGTGGGCCGAGGCCAAAGAGCAGAACAGGTTCGCCATGTTTCTTCCGAACCTCCGCACCGTGCTGTCGCTTAAACGCGAAGAGGCCACGTTTCTCGGATACAAGGATTCGCCCTACGATGCGCTGCTGGACGTGTACGAGCCCGGTGCTACGATCGCCACGCTCCAGCCGGTCTTCGCCACGCTGAAAGCCCGCCTCGTTTCGCTCCTGAAGAAGATCACCCAGAGCCGGGTTCGGATCGACGACGGGATCCTGCGCTACTCCTACGACCACCACCGGCAGCTTGAATTCGGACGGCTCGTGCTGATCGCCATGGGCTACGACTTCGAGCGCGGGCGGCTGGACCTCTCGGCCCATCCGTTTACGACCTCGTTCCATCCGACCGACGTACGCGTGACCACGCGCGTGCACGAGCACGAGCTCCAGTCCTGCCTGTTCAGTTGCATTCATGAAGGGGGGCACGGGCTCTACGACCAGGGACTGGACCAACGTTACTACGGCACGCCGCTGGGCGACTCGGTCTCACTCGGCATCCACGAGAGCCAGTCGCGCCTCTGGGAGAATTGCGTCGGCCGCTCTCGCGCCTTTTGGCGCTTCTTTTATCCGATTCTCCAACAGACGTTTCATCATCAGCTTCGGAGCGTGGATGTCGAGCAGTTTTATGCCGCGATCAACTGCGTGAAGCCCTCGTTCATCCGCGTTGAAGCGGACGAGCTGACCTATAACCTGCATGTCATGCTGCGCTTCGAGATCGAGCAGGATCTCATCGAAGGCAAGACCCATCCCGACGATCTGCCAGCCATCTGGAATCGGAAAATGGAGGAGTACCTGGGCATCGTCCCCATTTCCGACGCGGAAGGCGTGTTGCAGGACGTCCATTGGTCGTTCGGCGCGTTCGGTTACTTTCCGACCTACACCCTGGGCAACCTCTATTCCGTGCAATTCTTCGAGCAGGCCAAACTTGAGATTCCCCACCTGGAAGACGAGATCGCGGCGGGCCAATTGATGGTGCTGCGCCGTTGGCTCGAGCAGAAGATCCACCGGTGGGGCCGCATGTTCACACCGGATCACCTGGCCCAACGCGTCACCGGCGGAACGATCAGTCCCGACCCGTTCCTGGCATACGTGGAAAAGAAATACGGCGAGATCTACCAGCTCTGACCGATCGGCGCGGTCTTGCCGTCATACCCCATGGCGACGTTGAGCTTGGCCAGCCATGACGCCGACAACATGAACTCGGCCTGGACCTCGATCCGATCCGGCACAAGCAAGGTGGTGTGAAACACGATGTCCCGGATGGGAATTTTGAATTCGGGCTGTTGGGGAGTGCTCAACTCGACGGCTTCAACGGAACCGGTGATGGCGGAGACGCTTTGCGGGCCATACGTCGCAACGACGGCATCCATGATCTCTTTGACTTTCGCATTGGTCTCTTCGCCTTCGATCGACATGAGCAGGAGCGGGATCACGTCTTCTTTCGCTTGGTCTGACAGTGTGAAATTCTCGATGCGCCCCTTTCGACGGAGCGACAGGAGATCGTTGTCGAGATCCTTGCTGAACGCGCCGTAGGCGAACCGGAAGAATTCGAAGTGGAATCCCTTGAAGCCTTTCCCGAACGTTTGAAGCTCGCAGAGAAAGCACAATTGCTGGAGCTTGACGTCGCTCAACAACCCGTGTGGCTCGGCCAGATGCAGGACATAGAGCAGGAGGGCTCGATCGACGGTTATCTGGTTCGGCGTTCGCATGTGTACGCTGGATGGCTGACGACCCCAATGCACTATAAACAGGCTGGGGAAAGATCGTCAAACCCGCCATGCCCATCATGCGCGATCAATCACTCTTGACCCTCCGGTGCGTTTCGTCTTTAATGGCAGTTCGTACGAGGCCAGCAACTATGTCGAAGCATCAGAAAGAAATGGGCATCCTCAAAGAACACTTGGGGAAGCACCAACTGAAGTACACCCGCCAGCGAGAACTGATTCTCGACGCCTTTCTCAAGCAGGAACACATCACAGCGGAGGAAATGTACCATCAACTGGCGCGCAAAGATCCGCACTTGGGCCTGGCGACCATCTATCGGACGCTCAACCTGTTTTGCGAAGCAGGCCTGGCGCAGGCCCGGCACTTCGGCACACAGACCCAGTACGACAACATCTCTCACAAAGGCCATCATGACCACCTGATTTGCACCGACTGCGGCAAGATCGTGGAGTTCGAAAATTGCGACATCGAGCGCCTTCAGGAAGAGGTCGCCACGCGCAACGGCTTCACGATCAAGACCCACCGACTCGAATTGTACGGCCTCTGCTCCCGCTGCAGTCATTGACGCCCGCACAATCCTCTGGTATTCTTTTTGAGACGGTTTATCAATTTCAAAGTTGAAGAAAGGAATCGTCCTGTGTGGAATTTCGCTACCCGGTCATCCTCATCCGTGCGTATCAAACGGCGGCTGATCGTCACAGCCCTCTCCCTGTGCTCCCTCTTCACATTCGCGTGGCTGTCGTTTCCGCACACCGCGCCGGCCGCGGACAAATTGACGGTATATTCCGGGCGAGCCGAGCGACTGATCAAGCCGGTGTTCGATGCGTTCACGGCCAAGACCGGCATCCAAATCGACCTGCTATCCTCCGGCACCACCGAGCTGGTCAACCGGCTGAAAGTGGAGGGCGACCGCACCCCCGCTGATCTCCTGATCACCAATGATGCCGGCAGCCTGGAGGTCGCCCGCACCGCGGGGCTGCTCCGCCCGGTGAACGTGCCGGAGATCGATCAAGCCATCCCGCCGCAATTCCGCGCAGCGGACAACAGTTGGATCGGCTTGTCCGGCCGCTTTTGGGTCGTTGTCTACAACACGACGATGGTCAAACCCGGCCAGATCAAATCGATACTTGAGTTGGCCAGCCCTGACTGGAAAGACAAAATCGCCGTCCCCAACGCCGGCAGTGAGTACTTGCAGGCCGGCGTCTCCGTCATTCGGGCGAGCATCGGTGACGAACGCACCAAACTCTTCTTGCAAGGGCTTCGGGACAACGCCGGCACCCAGGTCTATCAGAAAACCTCGCAAATTGTGGAGGCGGTGGCCAAGGGCCAAGTCGCGCTCGGTGTCGCGAATCACTACTACGTGTATCGGCACCTCGCGACACAACCAGCCGCGCCGCTTGCCCTCGTGATGCCGGACCAAGAAGACGGCGGGATAGGCGCGATCATGAACGTCGCGGGCATCGGGATCCTCAAGCCTAGTCCCCGTGCCGACAGCGCCAAGCTCCTGGTAGAGTTCCTCGCGTCCCCGGCAGGCCAGAAGTTGTTCACTGAACTCGATAAGGAATATCCGCTGCATCCTGCGGTCAAGGCCGACTCCGCGCTCATCGAGCGCACGAGCTTCCGCGCCGCGGCTGTGCCATTGACCAAACTGGCCGAGTTGCGCGAACCGACGATGCAGCTCATCGAGCAGGTCGGCCTTCGGTAACGCACGAGCCTGCTTGTGACCACTGCACGGCCCCATGCTGCCGATCCCCTTCAGTTGGTCTCGCTGGCCAGCGCCGCGCTGATTCTCCTGCCGCTCGGCTACGTCACGGCGCTGGCCCTGTCCGCCGATCTTGCCGTGTGGCACCGCCTCTGGGCCACACGCATCCCGGAATTGTTGTTCAATACCGTTTCGTTGGCGGGAACCGTCTCCCTGCTGACGCTCGTGCTGGGAGTCTCCACCGCCTGGCTGGTCACCCGGTTCGACTTTTTCGGGCGGCGGGTGTGGGAGATTGCCCTCGTACTGCCGCTGGCCATGCCGACGTACGTCCTGGCGTATGTCTTCAATTACCTCCTGGGATTCGGCGGGCCGGTGGAACAGCTCTGGCAGTCAGTGGCGGGGCCTCACGCGAGGATCTTTTCGCCGCAAAGCTTTTGGGGCGCCACCGTGGTGATGGCACTCGATACGTTTCCGTTTGTATATCTGCTCACGCGCAGTGCGCTCTTGAGTATGAATGTGTCGTTCGAGGAGGCGGCCCGGACATGCGGCATCTCTCGGTCCCGCGCCATGTTCCGAGTGACTCTCCCGTTGCTGCGCCCATCGATCGTAGCCGGCACCGCGCTGGTGATTCTGTATGTCGTCTCCGATTTCGGCGCCGTGTCTCTGCTCCGCTACCAAACCCTGACGTATGCCGTATACCAGCAGATGACCGGCCGGTCCGATAATACCGCCGCAAGTATTCTGAGCATCCTCTTGGTGGCGCTCGCGCTGGTGTTCTTATTGACGGAGCGGTGGTTCCGCCACAAGAGCCGGTTTTATCAAACGACGGGGCGCTATCGGACACCCCAGCGCATATCCTGCGATTGGCTCACGACATCCTGGGTCACGGCCTATCTTGCCGCCGTCGTCGGTGCCTCGTTCGGCATTCCAGCCTATTTGCTCATCCAGTGGAGCCTGTCTCCGGAAGCCCAGGCGATTATAGATACTCGTTTCTTCGGCTTTGTATGGAATAGCGCCGGACTCTCAGCTCTCGCCGCCACTGCCGGTCTGGTGATCGGCCTTCCGCTGGCCTATCTTGCCAGCCGGAAACCGACGTGGCTGAATCTCGGGTGCCTGCAGGCCGCCTATGCCGGGTACGTACTGCCAGGGCCGGTGGCGGCACTGGCCGTTTTGGTCCTTGTGCTCAATCTCATGCCGTTCCTGTACGGTACCGCCATCGTCCTGGTCATCGCGTATGTGCTGCACTTTCTTCCGGCCGGTCTGCAATCGCTTGAACCAGCGCTGCAACAGATCACGCCCAACCTTGAAGAAGCAGCCCGCACGCTGGGCATCGGCGTTCGGGACACCTGGCGCCGTGTGACGCTCCCGCTGATCCGCAACGGGTTCATCGCCGCCTGGGTCCTGATGTTCCTGCAGACAATGAAGGAACTGCCGGCCACGTTGCTTCTGCGGCCGGTCGGTTTCGACACGCTGGCGATTCGTGTATGGCTGGAAGCCAGCGAAGAATATTATCAACTGGCGGCGCCGTCCGCGCTGCTCATTGTACTCGTAGGCTTGCCAGCTTTGGCGCTTCTATTGTCACGTGACTGGCGCGCGGCATAGGTTCGACGATGGCCACCGATTCACAGTCACCCCGTGCAGAAACTGAACGGCCCGACAACCAAGCCGACCTGTATACGCCCGCCTCTCCGATCTTGGAATTGCGGGCCGTATCCTGTGCGTACGAGCCGAATCGACCGGCTGTTCGCAACATTTCCTTCTCGGCACGGGAAGGGGAAATCCTCTGCCTGCTCGGACCGTCGGGCTGCGGCAAGACCACCATTCTTCGGGCCATTGCCGGCTTTGAGCCGGTGCGATCGGGAGAAATCTTCCTCTCCGGCCGCCTGGTGTCTTCGTCCTCTGACACCATTCCGACGGAGGAACGGCGTATCGGCATGGTCTTTCAAGAATACGCGCTCTTTCCCCACCTGCGCGCCGCCGACAACATCGCCTTCGGGCTCGGCCACCTCGCTCGGCCTGAACGGGAACAGCGGGTTCAGGAGATGTTACAACTGACCGGCTTGGAAGGGTTCGAACGTCGCTACCCGCACGAACTGTCCGGAGGACAGCAGCAGCGGGTCGCGCTCGCGCGGGCCCTGGTGCAGAATCCGGTCGTGCTGCTCCTGGACGAGCCGTTCAGCAATCTCGACCCCGATATGGCCGGGCGAATGCGGCAGGATGTCCATGCATTGTTGCGCCGGACGAAGACGACGGCCATCCTGGTGACCCACGATCACGACGAAGCCTTTGCCATGGCCGACCGGATCGCCGTGCTGAATCACGGGGTATTGGAACAACTGGACAAGCCGGAGATGATCTACCATCTTCCCGCCACTCCCTTCGTCGCGGATTTCGTCGGGCAAGCCGACTTCGTTGTCGGCCGCATCCGGCATGGTATTGTTCAGACAGAATTGGGAGAGTTTCCCAACACGCTCGGTAGCGCCGAGGGAACCGCCGTCGTCGTCATGATCCGCCCCGACGATGTGCACCTCGTGCCACACATATCAGCCGAACCACGGATCGTCGCGCGGCAGTTCAGAGGATCGGAAAATCTGTATACCGTCAGGCTCAGTTCAGGCCAAATCGTTCACAGCAGCGAAAGTTCGACCAGCGTGTATCAAGAAGGGACCGCCGTCGAGGTGCGGGTCGCAGCGACCCACACGGTGCTGTTTCCAGCCGATTTGATCTCCCCTCAAACGGGCGGACACACAGACGATCCAGCCTCCCGCACAGGAGCCCGGCCGGATTGAATTTTCCTGTTGACACAGCCGAACAGCGGATGGTATTGAGAAGCATTATCAAGATTTGCGATAAGGGAACCTCGTCATGGATGCGCTGAAAGATATCATTGATTATGGGGTCATCGGCCTGCTGCTCGCCCTCAGTGTATGGGCGGTGGCGGTTGCCGTCGAACGATGGCAGTTTTATCGACGCATCAACCCGGCCCACTATCCCAACCGGCAGCTATTCGAAATTGCCCTGACCAAACGGCTGGTGGTGATCGGCACAGTGGCGGCCAATGCTCCGTACATTGGACTCTTAGGCACGGTCCTCGGCATCATGCTGACTTTCCACACCATGGGAACCTCCAAGACCATCGCCGTCAGCTCCATCATGGTCGGCCTGAGTCTGGCGCTCAAAGCAACGGCCGTGGGGCTGCTGGTGGCCATCCCCTGCGTGGTCATGAACAACGCCCTCCGGCGGCGTGTCACCGAACTTCTTACGCTGTACCAAGCACAACACCAACATGGATCGTGAGCTGAACCAAATCAACGTCATCCCCCTGGTTGACGTCATGCTGGTGCTGTTGGTGATCGTCCTCACGACCGCCACCTTCATCAGCACCGGTCAGATCCCTGTGGATTTGGCCAAAGCAACCGAGGCCGGGGATCGTAAAGACGTGCCGGTCGTCATCACGCTGACGGCGGAAGGACACATGTACCTGAACGACTCAGCCGTCCCGGAGAACGGGTTACGGATCGTGCTCGAATCGCATCCCCGGGAATCGCTGGTCGTCGTCCGCGCCGACAAAGTGACGGTCTTGGAACGGTTCGTCCAGGTGGTCGATGAAGTGCGCAGCCTCGGCTTCGGACAAGTCAGTTTGGAAGTGGTGAAATCGTGATGACTCTTTCCCGTAACTGTCCGGATACCGCACACCGCCACAAGCTGGGCTGGATCTACTCCGTGCTTCTCCATACGATGATGGGAACCGGCGCGTTCGCTCTGGCATCGAGCTTGACACCGTCGTTCGAGCCTGACTCCTTCCAATGGAATGTCGCGCTGGTGCAATCTCCGTCCCCTCAACCGGCAACAACCCCTATCCCTGAAATCAAACCGCAGCCCAAACAGATTCAGCCGGTCATGAAACCCGTTCAACGGCAAGTGGTGCGACCAGTTGAAGATATCATCCCCCTCAATCACACAGCTTCAACCATCATCCCTCAGACCGTTCAACGTGAGGAAGTCAGTCAACCGGTTGTGACGCAGGACACGATTGTGCCGGAACCACAACCGGTTGAAACCAAGATCGCCTCAATACAGGAAACGGTCGCGCCTCCCATCATGGAGCCGATCGCAGAACCGGCGCCACAGCAAGCCGCCGCCGAACCGGCAGCCGTGGTGACCACGACGCCCGTGGTCAAAACCGACTATGGGTGGCTGATGAGGTCGTTGTTGGGACGGATCAACCGACGCGCTGACCGACACGATGGCGGGAGCCGACGTATAAGTCTGTACCTTTACGTGGGCCACTTGTCTCTCTGGCAGGTTCGCAAATCTCCAAAGCAAGATACGAACGCCCTGTCGATTTCAGACTTGCTCGACGACTATCTTGTGATTGGTCAGTTCACCCAGGAGGCCATGATGAAATACCTCTGCTTGGTGTACGTCGAAGAAAAGACCTTAAACGCATTCCCGAGCCATGAGCGGCGCGCGATCTCGGATGAAGCAATGTCCTACTGCGAGAAGTTACAGAAAGCCGGCCAGTTGCTCGCCGCCTCCCCGCTTCATCCGGTGGAGAGCGCCACAACCGTGCGAGTCAGAGAGGGCAAGACCTCGACCACCGATGGACCGTTTGCCGAGACGAAGGAGCAGTTGGGCGGGTTTCTCATGATCGATGTCCCGGACTTGAACGATGCCATTCGCACCGCCGCGCAGTTTCCTGCCGCCCGCTTCGGCAGCGTGGAAGTCCGCCCGATTAAAGAGTTGGGCTGCGCAGATTGACGGTCACCATGAGTGACGACACGGCACAAGCGGCCCGCGTCAAGGTAGACGAGGTCTACCGTGCCGAGTCACGCCAGGTGCTGGCCACCTTGATTCGTCTGCTCGGTGACTTCGACACCGCCGAAGAAGCGCTGCACGAAGCCTTTACGGCAGCCATGGAGCAATGGCCACGTGATGGAGTCCCGGCCAATTCTCGCGCCTGGCTCGTCTCTACCGGGCGGTTCAAGGCCATTGACGGCATGAGACGGCGCGCCCGCTACGATGCATCGCTGAACGAACTCGCGAAACGCATCGAGACCACCACCAGTGATCCTTTGGAACAGACGGATGAGTCCATCGAGGATGACCGTTTGCGTCTGATCTTCACCTGTTGCCATCCGGCTCTCTCACAGGATGCACAACTCCCCATGACGCTGCGCGAGGTCTGTAATCTGACAACGGAGGAAACCGCCCGTGCCTTCCTCACCAAACCAACAACGATTGCGCAACGAATCGTCCGTGCCAAAGCGAAGATCCGCGATGCGCGCATCCCCTACGAGGTTCCGCCACCATCGGAGTTGCCGGAACGCATTGAGACCGTTCTGCGCGTGGTGTATTTGGTCTTCAACGAAGGATACTCCGCGTCATTCGGCCCATCACTCACCAGGGCGGATCTCTCCTCTGAGGCAATACGGCTGGGGAGACTCCTCTTACAATTGCTCCCCGATCCCGAAGCCATGGGACTGCTCGCCTTGATGCTCTTGCATGAGTCGCGGAGACAGGCACGAGCATCTGCCAGCAACGATCTCGTGCTCTTAGAGCAACAGGACCGATCATTGTGGAACCGAGACCTCATCAGAGAAGGCATCACGCTCGTTGAACGGGCACTCGCATCGAAGCGACCCGGCCCCTATACCCTGCAAGCTGCCATCGCTGCAGTTCACGCTGAAGCCCCCGGCGCAGGAGAAACGGACTGGGCGCAAATCGTCGCCTTGTATGATCTCCTTTTGCGGGCAGAACCCTCGCCGATCGTCGAGTTGAACCGAACTGTTGCAGTTGCCATGCGCGATGGTCCAGCCAAGGGCTTGGAGCTGGTCGATGCACTGCTGGAGCGCGGTGAGTTAGCCCAGTATCATCTGGCCTATGCCACACGAGCCGACTTCTGCCGAAGACTCGGCAGAAACGCGGACGCCCGTGCCTCGTACCAGCGTGCGCTGGCCCTGGCAAAACAGGAACCGGAGCGAAGGTTTCTGGAAAAGCGGATGGCGGAATTGGGCCAAGCCACTGCTTCACCCTGAACCCTACGATTCCTCTCGTGTTTTCACCACTGTCGATTTCTGCCCTGGCCAACGACTATCTTATGTGACGAGAGGCATGCCATGAAATATCTACTGCTGGTCCATCACAATGAAGACAGGTTCAACACGATGCCTAAAGGTACCAGGAAGGACATGCTCGCGGAATCGATTCAGCTGTGCCACCAACTTGATAGCAAGGGGCAGTATATCCATGCTTCACCCCTGCAGCCTGAAGCAACAGGGGCCATCGTTCGAGTACGGGAGGGCAAGTCGACGGTAACCGATGGTCCCTTCATGGAAACGAAGGAGCAACTCGCCGGCTATTTTCTGATCGAGGCCGATCACCAGACCTTCGACATGTACGGCGCGCACCACGGCCAGAAGGAAACGAAAATGATGGAGATCACGTACCAGCGGAAACCCTAGCGATCAGGCAGAGCGTACCGGTCGTTGAATATCACGAGACAGCACGGGCCGTGCCGTCTCGTGATGGCAAACTCCTGAACGGGCTTGGGTGGTCTTGACCGAGCTGGGCCAACGTGCTGAACTAGGGACCATCCACTTTCACTTTCTCAACAAGGAGGCATCCATTATGTCGACAAAAGAGTACAAGCAACTCGGATGTTTGGACGTTCAACCGTCCGGTGGCTGCGGATTCCAGGTCAGGGCCGAAACCGAGGGAGAGCTCATGCAACTGGTGGCGACACACGCCAAGCAGTGCCATAAGCTCGACTCAATTCCGGCTGAAATGGTCTCAGCGGTCAAAGCGGCCATCAAGACGGTCTCCGTCGCTGTTTGATCGCCATCATGGCACGGATCGTCCTCCCCTGCAGCATGCCCCGCACAGGGAGGATCTCCATATTCACCCGATGAGAATTCATCTCTTCGACTTGGGAGGCTACTATGAGACGCGTACTAGGACTTCTTTCGATTTCGATCCTCTTGATCAGCCTCAGCGGCTGCAGCTATCTGTTTTATCCGCATGCCAAAGACTTCGCGGAAAAGGCCAAGGACCCGAACGACGTTCAGACCTTGATTAATTTGACGAACATGATGGAAACCAGCGCAAAGGCGGCGAGAAGCGGCAAGGGCGTCGATCAAGCACTGGACGATCTCCACAATCAATTCCATGCCTTCGACGACAATCTGTGCTGCGT
>JABMDG010000022.1:17165-34576 GCA_015904045.1 Nitrospira sp. | reverse complement strand
GAAGATGGCAGGGCGCGGCACATTCTGAAGCCCATCTTCACCGCCAGTGAATGGAGCCTGCAGGGCGACGAAGTACATCATCTGGGAAGAGGACGGCCAGTGGCACGGCTATCTGCAGGACTATCCTGATCTCCCGACCCAAGGAGATTCATTCGAAGACCTGCAGGTAAAGCTTTCCGATTTGCACTACGAGATTACCAGCGGGAATCACGATCAGTACCACACCTCCACTTACACCATTCCTCAGCGCGCCCGTCTTCGCACCAAGAGGCACGAGCGTGTGGAACAGCTGTTCCGCACGATGTTGTACGATCTCTGATTGATTCCTTCGGGGTCCCGCCCCTCGTCCATCTGCAAACCCTTTTGCCTCCACCATTTTTCTCCTCCGAACCGCTGTAAGATTTCGTTCCTCAAACAGACAACCCTCAATCAGCCGTGAGCCACTGCTCCTCGGCCAGCGACCTCCTGCCGGATCCCGGTTGACCCGGCACGGGCAGGGTTGGTACATAGAGCCAGCTCCATACCTTTGTTCCACCACCGTGAGGCCGGCAATGCCCATCGATGAAATCACGCAAAAAGTCAGCGAGCGCTATGCCAAAGCTGCCAATACCGGGGAGCAGATGTGCTGCCCCACGAGCTACGATATGGCGCAGCTCAAATCGTTCATTCCCGACGAAGTGCTGAAGATCTCCTACGGATGCGGCACGCCGGCCGGGCTCAAAACGGTCCAGGCCGGCGAGACCGTCCTTGATATCGGCTCGGGAGGAGGAATCGACTGTTTTGAAGCCTCGCGGCTGGTCGGTCCAACCGGTCTTGTGATCGGTGTCGACATGACGGACACGATGCTGGACATCGCGCGGAAGCACGCCGCCGTCGTCGCCGCCAATCTCGGGTATCCCGCATCCAACGTCGACTTCCGCAAAGGCATGGCGGATGCGATGCCGGTGGAAGACGGCACGATCGATCTGATTATCTCGAACTGCGTGATTAACCTGGCTCCGGACAAGCGCAAGGTCTTCCGTGAAATGTTCCGTGTGGCGAAGCCGGGGGGGCGGTTCACGATCTCGGACATTGTCGCGGATCAGACCGTTCCGCAATACCTGGTGCATGACACGGAGAAATGGGGAAACTGTTTATCCGGCGCCTTGACCCTGGCCCAGTACATCGCGGGCATGGCGGACGCTGGCTTTCAGGGCATCCACCTGGTCAAGTCTTCCCCCTGGCAGGTCATCGACGGCATTCACTTCTTTTCCGTCACATTGACCGGTTATAGACTGCCTCCGGCGACTTCTTCACTCGTTCGCTACGCCACGCTCCGAGGACCGTTCAACCGTGTCGTGGACGAACGGGGCACGACCTATCAGCGCGGCATCCCGCAGCCGATTACCCCGGATGACGCCGTCTTGTTGAGCCATGCCCCGCTTGCCGACCACTTTGTCCTGACGTCGCATCCGGCGTGGCTCGATCAAACCGACCCGCGCTGGACCGCCGTGTTTCCCGCGCAGGCCCCCTGCACCTGGCGAGGCCACTACGCGTTGCTCGCCGGCCCGTTCGTGGAAGCCGCGGATGACGATCATCACGTCTACCGGCGGGGAGAACCAGTGGAGATTTGCTCCAAGACTCTGGACGTGCTGCACACCGAGGGCTATGCGCCTCATTTCGTGATTCTCAGTCGGGCCGGAGCACAGGTGAGCGGCGCAGCCGTCACCTGTGCTCCCGACGGAGGCTGCTGCTGACCATGGCGCTCACGTTGCTTGGCCGGAGCAACCCCCTCGCCTCATCGACCGAACAGCTTCGCCTCCTTGAACACAGCTTCGTTCCCCCTCCGTTCGATCTCCGGCTGAATCAGGCCGGATTGTTTCCGCTCCGGGCCACCGGCATCACGGTCATGCAACTGAACGTCGGGAAACTCTGCAACCAGACCTGCCGCCACTGCCATGTGGACGCCGGGCCGGACCGGATCGAAAGCATGTCACGCGAGACCGCAGCACTGTGCCTGGCCGCATTGGCCCAGACGGATATTCCGACGGTCGATATCACAGGTGGTGCTCCTGAGCTGAACCCAAACTTCCGCTGGCTGGTCGAACAGGCCCGTGGACTCGGACGGCACGTTATGGATCGTTGCAATCTATCGGTCTTGCTGCTTCCGTCACAGGCCGACTTGGCGGAGTTTCTCGCCGGCCATCGCGTGGAGATCGTCGCGTCGCTTCCCTCCTACCGCGCCGGCCAAACCGATGCGCAGCGGGGCAATGGCATTTTCGAGAAATCACTGGAGGGGCTCCGGCTGTTGAACCGATTCGGCTATGGCCGGCCGGACAGCGGCTTGACCTTGAACCTGGTCTACAATCCGGTTGGCGCCTTCCTGCCTCCCAAGCAAGAGGCCATCGAGGCGCAGTTCAAAAAGGAGCTTCGAGCCAGACACGGCATCGAGTTCAACCGGCTCTACACGATCACCAACATGCCCATCAGCCGGTTCCTGGAGTTCCTTGTCGAAAGCGGCAACTACGAGCAATATATGACGCGCCTGGCCAACGCGTTCAATCCCATCGCCGCAGCCGGTGTTATGTGCCGGCATACGCTGTCGGTCGGCTGGGACGGCAGGCTGTACGATTGCGATTTCAATCAGATGCTGGAACTCCCGGTCGACCATGGAGCGCCCTCGCATATCCGAGATTTCGATCTGGTGCAGCTCCATCAGCGCCGCATCGTGACTAAGAACCATTGCTACGGCTGCACGGCAGGAGCCGGCTCATCTTGCGGAGGGGCCGTCACGGAAGAACGACGACCGGCTAACGGCTGAAAATGACGCGTGTCCGGCCTTCTGAGTCGTCTCCATAATTCTTATGCTCTGAACCTCAACCGACTCTCGATCCTATCATGATGGAGTTGCTCACCTTCGCCCTGGTTCTCGCCCTGGCCTATGCTAACGGTACCAATGACGTGTCGAAGGCTATCGCCACGCTGGTCGGAAGCGGGGTCACCAATTACCGGGCTGCCATCCTGTGGGGAACGTTCTGGACGATGGTCGGAGCGGGCGCTGCCGCTCTCGTCGCCGGCGCCATGGTGAAAACGTTCAGTCAGGGTCTGGTTCAAGCCGGTACGAGCATTCCGCCTACCGTCGCCATGGCCGTCCTGGCCGGAGCCATGGCGTGGGTGCTGTTTGCCTCCCACACGGGTCTGCCGGTCTCGACGACTCACGCGCTCACCGGCGCCATTGTCGGCGCCGGCTTGGCTGCCTTCGCGGGAGAAGCGTTGCTCTGGCCAGCGATTATCAAAAAGATCGCCCTGCCGCTCCTGTTCAGCCCACTCCTCTCTCTGGCTGTCTCTTGGCTCCTTTACCCACTCATGCGGTGGCTCTCCGCCCGATGGGAAGGCACCTGCTTGTGCGTCATGCCGGCCTCCCACGCATTGATCACCGTCGATGCGCAGGGCAATACGAGAACGCTGTTCCAGGCTACAAGCCTCGCCCAGCCGGTGATGGCCATTCCATCCCAATGTGATCGAACCGGATTACAAGGGCTGGTCGTGGGGCTCGATACTGTTCATTGGCTTTCCAGCGGGCTTGCTTCGTTTGCCCGCGGTACCAATGATGCGCCCAAAATCGTGGCCATGCTGCTGCTCGGGAGTGCCACGGCGACCTGGCCCAGCTCCTCATTTCAACTCACGGCGTTCGGAGGAGTCGCCCTTGCGATGGGGCTGGGAAGTTACATCGGGGGGCTACGCGTGACGCAAGTGCTCGCGGAGAACGTGACCACACTGGATCACGCGCAAGGATTATCAGCCAATCTGGCGACCTCCTCTCTCGTCCTCCTGTCCGGTACACTGGGGCTGCCGGTCTCGACCACACACGTCAGCAGCTCTGCCATCATCGGCATCGGCCTGCGGAAGGGCCTACGAGCGATAGGTTGGTCTACTGTTCGGGATATGGTGCTGGCCTGGATCGTCACACTTCCCGCGACAGCACTCCTGGCATGTTTTTCATACTGGATACTCTCCACAGCCTTTTAGAACTTGCCCATCCTTCCTCCACTCTGCTAAGGTGACGGCCATTCACTCATCACCTTCGGAAACATCGATCACCCGCATGGTCTGGGACCCCAAAGATCCTTGGAGCAAGAAACAGGACCCGCTTGAGGACGCCCTCAAGCAGGCGCAGGAGCAACTCAAGAATCTCTTTCCTGCCGGCGGACTGAAGAACCTGCTCCCTTCCGGTGGTGTGGTGAACCTCATCGTTGCCGCTCTGCTGATCGTGCTCGTCTGGCAGAGCGTCTTTATCGTCGCGCCCGATGAAGAAGGCGTCGTGAAGCGGTTCGGCACCCCCGTGCGAACGGTCGAGCCCGGCCCCCACTTCAAGATTCCACTCATTGAATCCGTCCTGCAACCGAAAGTTGCCAAACTCCACCGCGTGGAGGTCGGATTTCGGACAAATCAGCAGGGTCGCCAGCAGATGGTGCCTCAGGAAGCTCTGATGCTGACCGGCGATATGAACATTCTTGCGATCGAGTTCATCGTTCAGTACAAAATCAAAGAATCGAGCGACTATCTGTTCAATGTGGCGGATATTCATGAAACCATCGGGAAGGCCGCCGAGGCGTCGATGCGTGAAGTGGTCGGCAAGAGCAAGATCGACGAGGCGTTGACGACCGGGAAAGCCGATATTCAGCAAAGCATGATGGTCCTCCTTCAAAGCATCCTCGATGACTACCATGCCGGCGTGCAGGTGGCGGCGGTCCAGCTCCAGGACGTCGATCCGCCCGAGGCCGTTGCCGCCGCCTTCAAAGACGTGACCAATGCCAAGGAAGACCGCGAAAAATTGATCAATCAGGCCCAGGGATACCGGAACGACATCATCCCCAGGGCGAAAGGCGAAGCCGCAGAGCTGGTCAATCGGGCAAAAGGATTTGCACAGGCGCGATTGAACCGCGCTCAAGGCGAAGCCAATCGGTTCCTCGCCACCCTGAAGGAATACAACCAAGCCAAGGATGTCATCAGCAAGCGGATCTATATCGAAACGATGGAAGAGATCCTCCCGAACGTTGACAAGGTGATCATCGACGGAAAGGGCGGCGAGCGCCTGTTACCCTTTCTTCCTTTAGATCGTCTCTCGAAACCTGCTCCGAAACCGGCAACCGAGGAGCCCAAGCCATGACCAAGCAAGGTCTTGCGATCGCGCTGATTGCCGTGGTTGTGGGGTTGTTCGTACTGGGAGCCTCCCCCCTCTTCGTCGTCGATGTGACGCAAAACGCGATCGTCGTCCAACTCGGCAAACCGGTAAGAAATATTACGGATGCCGGCTTGTATGTCAAAGTGCCGTTCGTCCAGGAAGTCACCTACTTCGACAAACGACTATTGGATTACGACTCAAGCGCTCAGGACGTGATCACGCAGGACAAGAAGACGCTGCTGCTGGACAACTTTGCCAAGTGGCGCATCGTAGATCCGCTGAAGGTCTATCAGAACTTCCAAAGTCAGCGGGGCGCCTTGCAACGGCTGCACGACATTATCTACTCCGAGCTGCGCGTCGAGCTGGGGCGCCATGAGCTCTTGGAAATCGTGTCGAGCACGAGAGCCGATATCATGCGGGTGGTCTCCAAGCGAGCGAACGAGAAAGCCTCTGTGTACGGAATCGAGATTCTGGACGTTCGGATCAAACGCGCCGATCTCCCCGAGCAAAACGAGAAAGCCGTGTTCGCCCGTATGCAGGCCGAGCGTGAACGGCAGGCCAAGCAGTACCGCGCCGAGGGGGCTGAAGAAGCGCAAAAGATCCGGTCCGAAGCCGAGAAGGATCGAGAAATCATCCTGGCCCAGGCTTACAAAGAGTCGGAAGAGCTTCGCGGGAGCGGTGATGCGAAGGCGTTTCGCATCTATGCCGACGCGTACCGGCAGGATCAGAAGTTCTTCGAATTCACCCGCTCGATGGAAGCCTACAAGTCGACCTTTAAAGATAATAATAAAACGACGCTTGTCCTGAGCCCCGATTCAGAGTTTCTCCGATACCTGAAGCAACGCTGACTGCTGTCTCGTACTGCACACCGGCCTTACGACAGACCGACAATCTGACCGCTCACCGGGTCCAGTGAGATTCGTTCGCCTGCCGGCCGCTTCGGCAATCCCGGCATCAGTTGCATCCCCGAACAAACAGCCGTCACAAAACCTGCCCCGGCCAGAATCCGTAATTCCTTGATCGGAACCGTGAAGCCCGTCGGCCGCCCTTTGAGCGCCGGATCGTGGGAGAGGGATAGCGGTGTCTTGGCCATGCAGACAGGCAGCTGACCAAACCCGAGAGCCTCCGCCATCTCCATTTGGCGTTCCGCTTCCGGCTCGAATGCGACTCCTCCCGCGCCATACATCTTTGTCGCGATGGTTTCGATCTTCTTCCGAATCGGCCATGATAACTCGTACAGGTGAGCGAACTGTGCCGGTTGGCGACAAGCCTTGACGACCGCGTCCGCCAAATCTTCGGCGCCTTTCCCACCATCGGCCCAATGAGTGGACACGGCAGCATCAGCGGCTCCGACTTCCCTCGACCGGTTCCGTACCCACTCTAATTCCGCATGTGAATCGTCTTTGAACGCATTCACCGCCACGACGACCGGAATTCCATGCGTTTTCGAATTGGCGATGTGCTGTTCCAGATTTGCGAATCCTTTCGACAGCGCCTCCTGATTAGGGCCGGTCAAGCCGACAGGCAACGGAGCACCGGCCTTGGCGACACCTCCGCCTCCATGGAGCTTCAGCGCCCGCAATGTCGCCACCACCACGGCCACGTCCGGCTTGAAACCCGAGACACGGCATTTGATATTGAAGAATTTCTCAGCCCCTAGATCGCTCCCGAACCCCGCTTCGGTCACGACAATGTCGGCGCAGCGAAGCGCAATGGCGTCGGATACCACGGAGCAGTTACCATGGGCGATGTTTCCAAACGGTCCCGTATGAACGAAGGCGGGTGTCCCCTCCAGGGTCTGAACCAGATTAGGCAGCAACGCATCCCGCAGAAGAACAGCCATCGATCCCACACATCCGAGCTCCTGCGCTATCAGAGGTGAGGAGGACTTCTTAAGGCCCACGAGGATCCGCCCCAGTCGACGCTGAAGATCTTGGTGGTCTGCGGCCAATGCCAAAGCCGCCATTACTTCTGACGCTTCCGTAATGACGAATCGGCTTCGTTGATCTCCCATTTCTCCTCCGAGCCGCACCTCACGAAGCGCCCGATCACTAATCCCTAAAGCCCGAGGCCACATCATGGTCGATGGATCAAGCCCGAGTTCGTTTCCGTGGAACAGGTGATTATCAAGAAAGGCAGATAGGAGGTTATGGCTGGCCGACACCGCATGCGCATCCCCCGTGAGATGGAGATTGATCTCCTCCATCGGAAGCACTTGTGCGCGCCCGCCGCCTGTTCCTCCCCCTTTAATGCCGAACCCGGGACCCAGCGAGGGCTGCCTCAATGTCACAACAGCCCGATGGCCCAACCTCGTGAGCCCCATGGCCAGTCCTATGGATGTCGTTGTCTTCCCCTCCCCCAGAGGAGTCGGATTGATGGCGGTCACCAAGACGTAGCGCCCCTTGGGCCTCTCCTTGAGACGACCCAAAAGCCCTAACGACACCTTGGCTTTATACGGACCATACTGGATGAGATCTTCCGGCTGGATACCGAGCTGCTGACCAACCTCGATGATCGGGCGAGGTCTGACGGAATGGGCGATGTCGAGGTCTGTCACGTGTCCCCTACAAGAGGTGAATCGGGACGAAGGCGACGCACAGTATAGCACAGGACTTTGCGAGTATTTGAACAGGGAAGGAGCCGGTGAGCTGAACGGTCAAATCGTATCGATTAGACGGAGATCAGAAACCGCATGGAGGGGACGAGACGAAGCGTCAACACGCGGGGGACTGACAGAAGTTGACGATGCCGCTATTCGAGAATGTACTTGGTAGGATCGAGCGCCTGGCCATTCACCTTGACCATGTAGTGCAGATGAGGACCGGTGGAAAGGCCTGAACTTCCGACAAGCGCGATGACGTCGCCACGATTAACCCTCTGTCCTTCCTTGACGAGCGATTTGGCAAGATGGCCGTAGAGGGTTTCGATTCCGAACCCATGATCCACTTTGAGAAGGTTGCCGAGCTTGGGGTCGAATCCCGTAGCTGTCACCCTCCCTTGCGCAGGAGCCTGAATCGGGGCATTGGGAGGAGCGCCGATGTCCAACCCATCGTGCCACGTTGGTTTCTCGGTGAAGGGAGAAACCCGGGGGCCGAATCCTGATGTGATCCACCCTTTGACAGGCCAAATTGACGGGGTAGAAGCCCATCGAGACGAGCGCTGCTCAGCCGCCTGCTCCAACTCACTCAGAATCCGTTCTTGTTCCGTCGCTTCCCTCGAAAGCCACTCTAGACCTTCTTTGACCGACGTAGCGGCCTGAAGATTCTCTTGCATCGGTTCGTCAGTAGAGAATGTTTGTTGTCCTTGCGCGCCATCACCGGTTTGCCCTGAAGCGCCTGGGGTCATCCCATTCGGGATGATTCCAGTCTTACCAGGCATTCCGCCTCCTTCTGGAAGCGGAACATCTTCACCGCCCCGACCGTTGACCATGTCTCCGGCCTTGGGGACTTCAATCCCCAGCATAACCCGAAGCCGCTGATTGACCTCTTTCATCGCAACAATTCGCTTCTTGAGATCTTCAACAGCAGTGGAAAACGCGGCGGTCTGCTCCCGGGCACTCATAGCCTCGGCACGGAAGGCTGACAACTCCCAGACTTCCCCTGTCCTCACGACATAGTGAGAGATGACAAGAAAATCAGCCAACAAGAACACACACATTGCAATGACAAGTCGACGAACGAGTTTCCTCGGGAAGCTGAAACGGAGAGGCTTCGCGGTGGACCCACGGAATACTACAACCGTGTACGCGTCATTGCCTTCTTGACTATTCGTCTGACCCATAGCATCCGCTCCCTAGGATCCCCCGAGTAAGCTCAAGTCTACCCATCCACCCTACTATGGTCAACCCTGCTTTAACAGTAGTCCGAGTCCAGCCCCCTCAACCGCGTCCCGACGCCCACACACACCACACTCCCTAGGAGGCCTCTCTCCGAACCCACTCAAGATATTGCGGCAACCCACTACTCACCGGTATGGCAATAATTTCCGGTACTTTGTACGAATGAACCTTTCGTATGGTGTCTTGAAGGAGTGGAAACCGATCGACCGTTGTTTTCATAAACAGCACGGTTTCTTGCTCACTCACCACCTGGCCTTCCCACCAATAGGTCGACTGCGCCATAGGAATCGACGTGGCACAGGCTGCATGACGCGACCGAACAGCATGATCTGCAATTTTCGCCGCTTCCTCTTGATTCGGAGCTGTCACCATAACGACCAGAATATCTTGTGGCTCACTTCCCATTGGGTGGAAACGATAGCCGATCCCTCACCTTATCGGCAACTTCTCTTTCGTTCACGGCACATTAAAATTATGTCTCCCCTGCTATTAAGAGCAGCAACATTCGTGCCCTCATCATTTCGTCAAGCCATTAGCATGTCTATTATTTTCAATGACTTGTACGTTATGTTCCTCGTCTGGTCTCCAACATGTGAAGGTATCTGTCCGCAAAAGACTACGATTGAACAATTTTTGACACCAGCCTGAAGATTCCTGATCCCTATCTCTCCATTGTCGCCAGCTCTGAAAAGTAATGTGCAAAGGCCTTTATCCCCCCGGACGCCTGCCCCCAATCAAAATATTCGTTCGGGGCATGATAGCCATGTTCCGGCAAGCTTAACCCCATAAAGAGAATCGGCACCTTCCACGCCCGTTGCATTGTGACAACCGCCCCAATAGAGCCGCCTTCTCGGACAAAAGCCGGCTCTTTGCCAAATCCCCCCTTCACTGCCCGCTTCACCGCTTCAACATACGGCCCGTCAAATATTCCGCAGCCGATCACGTCGGATGAGACGCTGTTGTTGAGCACCCCTCCCTTTGCCGAACACTTCCTCCTGACCACCAATCCTGTCGCGTTAGACCGTGATGATCCGCGTTGGACCGCGGTCTTTCCAGCCGATGCGCCATGCACCTGGCAAGGCCAGTATGCATTGCTGGCCGGTCCCTTCGTTGAAGCAGCCGATGACGATCACCATGTCTATCGCCGCAGCGAGCCGCTAGAAATCTGTTCCAAAACAGTTACTGTTCTGGAGAGCGAGGGGTATCAGCCTCACTTTGTCATTTTGAATCGAGCCGGGGATCGCGTCAGCGGTGAAGCCGTCACCTGTTCTCCAAATGGAGGCTGCTGCTAGATGCCACTCACGTTGCTTGGCCGAAGCAACCCTCTGGCCTCATCGACTGAACAGCTTCGGATTCTCGGACAACCGGCCTCTGCTCCACCATTCGACTTTCGGCTGGATCAGGCCGGATTATTCCCGCTCCATGCAACCGGGATCTCGGTCCTGCAAGTCAACGTCGGCAAACTCTGCAACCAGACCTGCCACCACTGCCACGTGGATGCGGGGCCGGACCGCATCGAAAGCATGTCGCGTGAGACCGCCGAACAATGTATAGCCGCGTTAGCCGCCACGGATATTCCCACGATCGATCTCACGGGAGGGGCGCCGGAGCTGAATCCGAATTTCCGTTGGCTGGTCGAACAGGCCCGGCAACTGAACCGGCAAGTACTGGATCGCTGTAATCTGACTGTGCTGCTCGTGCCCTCTCAGCAGGATCTTGCCGGGTTTCTTGCGGACAATCAGGTCGAAATTGTCGCTTCCCTGCCCTACTATCGTGCATCGCAAACCGACGCTCAGCGGGGAGACGGTGTTTTCGACAAGTCGATTGAGGCCATCCGCATCCTGAACCGTCTGGGGTACGGACAGGACGGAAGCGGGCTTACCCTGAACCTTGTCTACAATCCGGTCGGCGCATTCTTGCCGCCGAAACAGGAGCCGACAGAAGCCCTGTTCAAACGGGAACTCTCCACCCGGTTCGGGATCATGTTCAACCGTCTCTACACGATCACCAATATGCCGATCAGCCGGTTTCTGGAGTTTCTTGTCGAGAGCGGCAACTATGCCGGTTACATGGAACGTCTGGCCAATGCCTTCAATCCGGCGGCTGCCGCCGGTGTCATGTGCCGTTCGACCCTTTCGGTCGGATGGGACGGCACCCTCTACGATTGCGACTTCAACCAGATGCTCGATCTCCCGGTCGACCATGGCGCGCCGTCGCATATCCGCGACTTCGATCCGGCGCGGCTGCATCGGCGCCGGATCGTAACCAGAAACCATTGTTACGGCTGTACGGCCGGATCTGGATCGTCGTGCGGAGGCGCAGTCACATAAAAAGAACGGGGTAGGTCGAGGCTAAGACTGAGTCCGACCTAAACCTTGACCTCAGTCTGAGTCTCAACCTCGACTCGATCATGGAAATCCTGGCCTTCATCCTGGTTCTCGCTCTGGCCTACGCCAACGGCACCAATGACGTGTCGAAAGCGATCGCCACGCTTGTGGGAAGCGGAATCACCAACTATCGAGCCGCCATTCTGTGGGGAACATGCTGGACGATGATTGGGGCGGGCGCTGCCGCGTTCCTGGCCGGCGCGATGGTGAAGACATTCAGCCAAGGTCTGGTTCAAACCGGCACGGTGATCCCGCCCACCGACACGATGGCTGTGTTGGCCGGAGCCATGGCATGGGTGCTCTTGGCCTCGCGCACCGGATTCCCGGTCTCGACCACTCATGCGCTCACCGGAGCCATCGTCGGTACCGGCTTGGCTGCCTTCGCGGGAGAATCACTGCTCTGGCCCGCAGTCATCAAGAAGATCGCTCTGCCGTTACTCCTCAGCCCGTTCCTGGCCCTTGGACTTTCCTATCTTCTTTATCCATGCCTGCGACTGCTCGCCGCGCGATGGGAAGGAGCCTGCCTCTGCGTGATACCGGCCTCCCGCGCATTGGTCGCCCTGGATGCGCAAGGCAGCACGAGAACACTGTTTCAAACTTCCACATTCGGCCGGCCGGTGCTGGCCGTCCCGTCGCAATGCGACCGCTCCGGATTGCAGGGATTGTCGGTGGGACTCCATACCGTGCATTGGCTGTCCAGCGGACTGGCCTCATTCGCCCGCGGAACCAACGATGCGCCGAAAATCGTGGCCATGCTGCTGCTCAGCAGTGCGACCGCGACGTGGCCAAGCGTTTCAATCCAGTTCGTTGTTTTTGGAGGAGTGGCTCTTGCGATGGGGGTGGGAAGCTACGTCGGCGGACTGCGCGTGACCCAGGTACTCGCCGAGAACGTCACGACGATGAATCATACAGAAGGGTTATCCGCCAATCTGGCAACATCCTCGCTGGTCCTTCTTTCCGGCATATTGGGATTGCCGGTCTCGACCACGCATGTCAGTAGTTCGGCTATTATCGGCATCGGCCTGCGGAACGGCATACACGCAGTTCGCTGGCCTACCGTTCAGAGCATGGTCCTCGCCTGGATCGTCACTATTCCAGCAACAGCAGCCCTGGCAGGCCTTTTGTACTGGATACTTTCTCTGATTTTTTAGACCTTGCCCCTTCTTCCTCCACTCTGCTAAGGTAACTCACATCTGATCTCTGCATAGGAAGACATCAAACAACCCGCATGGTCTGGGACCCCAAAGATCCTTGGAGTAAACGAAGTGACCCCCTTGAGGATGCCCTCAAGCAGGCTCAGTCTCAATTCAAGAATCTCTTTCCTTCCGGCGGATTGAACAACCTGCTCCCGTCCGGCGGGGCCAGGAACTTGATCCTGGCCGCTCTATTGATATTTCTTGCCTGGCAGAGCGTCTTTATCGTGTCGCCCGACGAAGAAGGTGTCGTGAAGCGATTCGGAACTCCGGTCCGGACAGTCGAGCCCGGTCCCCATTTCAAGATCCCGGTCATCGAAAGCGTGCTTCAACCGAAAGTCGCCAAGCTCCACCGCGTGGAGGTTGGATTCCGGACCAGTCAGCAGGGCCGCCAGCAGATGGTGCCTCAGGAGGCCCTCATGCTGACGGGCGATATGAACATTCTCGCGATCGAGTTCATCGTTCAGTACAAGATCAAAGAATCGAGCGAATATCTCTTCAATGTGGCGGACATTCATGAAACCATTGGAAAAGCCGCCGAGGCTTCGATGCGTGAAGTGGTCGGCAAGAGCAAAATCGATGAGGCGTTGACGACCGGCAAAGCCGACATCCAGCAAAGCATGATGGTCTCACTTCAAAGCATCCTCGATGACTACCATGCCGGCGTGCAGGTGGCTGCGGTGCAGCTCCAAGACGTCGATCCGCCCGAAGCCGTTGCCGCCGCCTTCAAAGACGTGACCAACGCGGTGGGGAGCTACGTCGGAGGACTGCGCGTGACAAAGGTACTCGCCGAGAACGTCACGACGATGAATCATACAGAAGGGTTATCCGCCAATCTGGCAACATCCTCGCTGGTCCTGCTTTCCGGTATATTAGGCTTGCCTGTCTCGACCACGCATGTCAGCAGTTCAGCTATTATTGGCATCGGCCTGCGGAACGGCATGCAGGCAGTCCGCTGGCCTACCGTTCAAAGCCTGGTCCTCGCCTGGATCGTCACCCTGCCAGCGACAGCAGTCCTGGCAGGTCTCTTGTATTGGATTCTCTCTATGGCTTTTTAGACCTTGCCCCTTCTTCCTCCACTCTGCTAAGGTGCCACTATCTAATCTCTGCATAGGAATACATCGAACAACCCGCATGGTCTGGGACCCCAAAGATCCTTGGAGCAAACGAAGCGACCCTCTTGAGGATGCCCTCAAGCAGGCTCAGTCTCAATTCAAGAATCTCTTTCCTTCCGGTGGATTGAAAAACCTGCTCCCTTCCGGCGGGGCCATGAATCTGATCCTGGCCGCACTGCTGATATTTCTCGTCTGGCAGAGCGTCTTTATCGTCGCGCCCGATGAAGAAGGCGTCGTGAAGCGGTTTGGAACCCCGGTCCGGACGGTCGAACCTGGTCCCCATTTCAAAATCCCGGTCATTGAAAGCGTGCTTCAACCGAAAGTCGCCAAGCTCCACCGCGTGGAGGTCGGGTTCCGGACCAGTCAGCAGGGTCGCCAGCAGATGGTGCCTCAGGAGGCCCTCATGCTGACCGGCGATATGAACATTCTCGCCATCGAGTTCATCGTTCAGTACAAGATCAAAGAATCGAGCGAATATCTATTCAATGTCGCGGATATTCATGAAACCATCGGGAAAGCCGCCGAGGCTTCGATGCGTGAAGTGGTCGGCAAGAGCAAGATCGACGAGGCTCTGACGACCGGGAAAGCCGATATTCAGCAAAGTATGATGGTTTTACTTCAAAGCATCCTTGATGACTACCATGCCGGCGTGCAGGTAGCTGCGGTACAGCTCCAAGACGTAGATCCGCCAGAAGCCGTTGCCGCCGCCTTCAAAGACGTGACGAATGCCAAGGAAGATCGCGAAAAGCTGATCAATCAAGCCCAAGGGTATCGAAACGACATTATTCCCAGGGCAAAAGGCGAAGCTGCCGAATTGGTCAATCGAGCCAAGGGTTTCGCGCAGGCGCGGCTCAACCGCTCCCAAGGCGAGGCCAATCGTTTCCTGGCCACACTGAAGGAATACCAGCAAGCCAAAGACATCATCAGCAAGCGCATCTACATTGAAACGCTGGAGGAAATCCTTCCGAATGTGGAAAAGGTGATCATTGACGGAAAGGGCGGCGAGCGTCTCTTGCCCTATCTTCCTTTAGACCGTCTCGGGAAACCAGCTCCGAAACAGGCGCAGGAGGAGCCCACACCATGACCAAGCAAGGCCTTGCGATTGCGCTGACTGCCGTGGTTGTGGGGTTGTTCGTACTGGGAGCCTCCCCCCTCTTTATCGTCGATGTGACGCAGACTGCCATCGTCGTCCAACTCGGCAAACCGGTGCGAAATATCACGGAGCCCGGATTGTTTGCAAAAGTGCCGTTCGTTCAGGAAGTCACCTACTTCGACAAACGGCTCCTGGATTACGACTCAAGCGCCCAGGACGTGATCACGCAGGATAAGAAGACGCTGCTGCTGGATAACTTCGCCAAGTGGCGGATTATCGACCCTCTCAAAGTTTACCAGAACTTCCAAAGCCAGCGGGGCGCTCTGCAGCGGCTGCACGACATTATCTATTCCGAGCTGCGCGTCGAACTGGGACGCCATGAACTCCTGGAAATCGTGTCGAGTTCGAGAGCCGACATCATGCGGGTGGTTTCCAAGCGCGCGAACGAGAAAGCATCTGTGTACGGCATCGAGATTCTGGACGTTCGGATCAGACGCGCCGACCTGCCCGAGCAAAACGAAAAAGCCGTGTTCGCCCGCATGCAGGCCGAGCGTGAACGGCAGGCCAAGCAGTACCGTGCCGAGGGAGCTGAAGAAGCGCAAAAGATCCGGTCCGAAGCCGAGAAGGATCGAGAAATCATCTTGGCCCATGCCTACAAGGAGTCGGAAGAGCTTCGCGGAAGCGGCGACGCGAAGGCGTTTCGCATCTACGCCGACGCCTACCGGCAGGATCAGAAGTTCTTCGAATTCACCCGCTCAATGGAAGCTTACAGGGCCACGTTTAAGGATAACAATAAGACGATGCTCATTCTGAGCCCTGATTCAGAGTTCCTTCGATACCTGAAGCAACGCTAAGTCGCCCCTGCAAACAGGTACCGCCCACCCGCCTCGCCATCTTACGACAACCCGACGATTTGTCCGTTCACCGGATCCAAACCAATCCGTTCACCGGCCGGCTTCTTGGGCAACCCTGGCATCAATTGGATCCCTGAACAGACCGCCGTCACAAAACCTGCCCCGGCCAGAATTCGTAGCTCCTTGATTGGAACAGTGAAGCCGGCAGGCCTTCCCTTGAGGGCCGGATCGTGAGACAGCGAGAGCGGCGTCTTGGCCATACAAACAGGCAGCCGGCCGAATCCCAGAGCTTCTGCCCGCTCCATCTGACGCTCTGCTTCCGGCTCGAATGTCACGCTCCCTGCTCCGTACATCCTAGTGGCAATCGTCTCGATCTTTGTTCTGATCGGCCACGATAGCTCATAGAGATGCGTGAACCGGGACGGCTGCTCACAGGCCTTAATCACGGCGGCTGCCAGCTGTTCGGCGCCCTTCCCGCCATCGGTCCAGTGGGTCGAGACCGCGGCATCGATCGCCCCCGCCTCCATCGATCGATCACGCACCCAGTCCAATTCCGCCCGCGAATCGTCCTTGAACGCGTTCACTGCCACAACGACCGGCACTCCGTGCGCCTTCGCATTGGCGATATGCTGTTCCAGATTGGCAAATCCCCTCGATAAGGCATCGTGGTTGGGCCCGGTCAAGCCTGCGGGGAGTGGGGCGCCGACCTTGGCAATGCCTCCTCCCCCGTGAAGCTTCAGCGCTCGCAACGTTGCGACCACCACCGCGGCGGCCGGTTTGAATCCCGACGTTCGGCATTTGATATTGAAGAACTTCTCGGCCCCCAAGTCGCTGCCGAAGCCCGCCTCAGTCACCACATAGTCGGCGCATCGAAGCGCAATGGCATCGGATAGCACGGAGCAATTACCATGGGCGATGTTTCCGAACGGCCCTGTATGGACGAATGCGGGTGTCCCTTCCAGCGTTTGAACTAAATTAGGCAGTACCGCGTCTCGCAAGAGAACAGCCATCGACCCCGCGCATCCGAGCTCTTGTGCCGTCACCGGCCGTCCTGATTTTGTAAACCCTACCAACATCCGGCCAAGCCGCTCTCTAAGGTCTTGATGATTGAGGGCCAGCGCCAGAGATGCCATGACCTCGGATGCTTCTGTAATCACAAATTGGCTTGTCCGGTTCCCGGTTTCATCTCCGAGCCGGACGTGACGCAGTGCTCGATCACTAACGCCCAAGGCCCTCGGCCATACGATGCTCGACGGATCGAGAGAAAGCGCATTGCCTTGAAACAGATGATTGTCGAGAAACGCTGAAAGGAGATTATGGCTTGCTGCGACGGCATGCGCATCCCCGGTCAGATGGAGATTGATATCTTCCATCGGAATCACTTGGGCATGCCCTCCGCCGGTGCCTCCACCTTTGATGCCAAACACAGGACCGAGGGACGGTTGTCTCAAGGTCACAGCCGTCCGATGGCCCAATTTCGTGAGTCCCATGGCAAGCCCTATCGAGGTGGTGGTCTTTCCCTCCCCAAGTGGCGTTGGATTGATGGCTGTTACAAGTACATAGCGGCCTATCGGCCGGTCCTTGAGACGATCCAGTAGACCGAGAGATACCTTGGCCTTATACCTCCCGTACGGAATCAGTTCTTCAGGTTGGATCCCGAGTTCTCTGCCGATATCAAGGATTGGGCGGGGCGTGACAGAATGCGCAAGTTCCAGATCGGTCAAGCTCTGTCCTCCTGACGTAAATGGGGTATGCGGGAGCGGAGTA
>JABMDG010000022.1:2751-17065 GCA_015904045.1 Nitrospira sp. | reverse complement strand
AAAACGGCGATGCCACCATTCCCGTTGCAGTGCTGGGCATTTGCGGAAGCCCGGTGGTGCGCGACCCCGAAGTGGAAGACGGAGATCACGTCGAAGTGAGCGCCACCATCCAAGCACCGAGCCATGGAGGCCACTATCTGAGCTTCCGCGGCCCCCAAGCGGTCACGGAGCAGGAAGAAGGGATTGTCCAGGCGGTCGCCGATCGCATTCTCCCGATCGTAGAGTAGCATGGAACGCCTGCGTGCCCCTTCAGCAGTTTCCCTCCTGTCGCTTTACAGTTCGTACCCTCGGGGGTATAGTCCGCGAAGGAGATAAGCGGAGAGGCCGTTGCACTGATTGCAAGTGATACTCGGAGGAACGCCTATGGGCTGGATTCTGTTGGGCGCGGTGATTGTACTGGTGCTACTGGTCGTCGGCATATACAACAGCCTGGTTCGGCTGAAGGTCCAGTCTGAAAACGCCTGGGCCGACATCGATGTGCAACTTAAACGCCGGCATGATCTCATTCCCAATTTGGTCGAAACGGTCAAAGGCTATGCCGGCCACGAGAAGCAAACCCTGGAAGATGTTGTTACGGCTCGCAATCGTGCGATGTCGGCGACCACTCCGGGCAGCAAGGCAGAAGCCGAAGGCATCCTCGCTCAATCGCTGAAGTCACTGTTTGCTCTCGCGGAAGCCTACCCGCAATTGCGAGCCGTCGAAAGCTTCAATCAGCTGCAAGGCTCGCTTAACCAGATTGAAGAGGCCCTCCAGAACGCCCGCCGCTATTACAACGCCGTGGTCCGCGACTTGAACACCAAGATCCAGGAATTTCCGTCCAATTTCATCGCGAACTTCTTCAGCTTCAAGGAGCGCGAATTTTTTGAGATCGCCGAAGCGGCGGAGCGGGCCTTACCGAAAGTCAGCTTCGAACAGGCTTCTCGCTGATCTCACCCGATCAGCCGGCGCGGCATTCCTTCCCTATGCATGCACCTCGCACCATCTACATTTGCATTTTCATGCTGCTCTTGGGCTGGATTCTGGCAGTCGGAAGCCCGATTGCCCATGCCCGTTCAATAGCCATCGAACAATTTCACGCCGAACTCCAAGTGCTCCCAAGCGGCGAACTCCTCGTCACAGAAACGATCCGGCCTCACTTCTCCGGATCATGGAACGGGCTGATACGCGATATCCCCGTCGAATACCACACGCCGCAAGGGTTCAATTACACATTGTTCCTGGATGTGGTGAGCATCACCGACGAACATCTAACGCCTCTCACATACGACCGCTCTCGAAACCGACATTACCAAACGCTCAAGATCTGGCTGCCCGGCGCGCAGGATACGACCAAAACGCTCATCCTGACCTACAGGATTTCTAACGGACTCAAATACTTCGAGGACCATGATGAACTCTACTGGAACGTGACCGGTGACGAATGGGATATGCCGATCGAGTCTGTGTCGGCCAGAGTACTCTTACCGGCCGGAGCGACCGGCGTGAAGGCGCTCGCGTTCAGCGGCGCCTATGGAGCGCGTGAACAACATGCCGATGTGCAGATCACGGGTCCTGAAATTCTCTACACGATGTCCCGTCCGCTTGGATTCCGCGAGGGACTCACGGCTGTTATAGGATGGGACAAGGGACTCGTCGCCGAACCCGGCTCGTTGCAGCTGTCTCAGCTGTTTCTTCGCTCAAACTGGCTGCTGATCCTGCCGATCGTCGTCTTCGGCGTCATGTGGTACCTTTGGCACACCCGTGGACGCGACCCGCGTCTGCGCCCCATCACCGTTGCCTATGAGCCACCCGATCGGCTGACGCCGGCGGAACTCGGCACGCTTATCGATAATTCTCCAGACCTTCGTGATATCACCGCCACACTGGTCGATCTCGCCGTACGTGGTTTTCTGCGGATTGAGGAACAGCAAGAGTCCCAACTCCTCGGACTATGGTCACACTCGGCTTTTTATCTGCACCGGCTCAAACCTGTTCCGGAATGGACCGGGCTGAAACCCCACGAGCTCGCTGTCCTCAAGGGAGTCTTCACCGATGAGAATGAGACGACCGTCGCCCTCTCCGGCTTGGAAAATCGTTTCTACACCCGTCTGGATGGAATCAAGTCCGATCTCTTCGAGCAACTCCTGGGCCGCGGCTATTACGCGCGACGACCGGACCGGGTGAAACGGGCCTACACGATCATCGGCAGCTTTGTCATGTTCGCATCGATCGTTGCGGCGGCGTGGCTCAGCGAGCACTACGGCGTCGCACTGCAAACCGGCATGGCCGCAAGCATCCTCTCAGGGATCATCATCGTGGGATTCGGATGGGTGATGCCGGCCAGGACGCTGCGCGGCGCACGAACATTGGAGAAAGTGCTTGGGTTTGAGGAATTTCTTACCCGCGTAGAGTCCGACCGTTCTCAACGCGTCGTCAAGACGCCTGAGATGTTTGAAAAGTTCCTGCCATTCGCAATGGCACTGGGCGTGGAGCAGAATTGGGCCCGCGCGTTCGACGGTATTTACACGCAGCCGCCCGCCTGGTATCACGGAGCCAACATGACAGACTTTCGCCTTCGGCATCTGACCGGAAACCTCTCACAGCTGTCCACCGCCGCAGGCGCCGCCATGACCTCCGCGCCTCGGAGCACCGGCGGCTCAGGATTCAGCGGCGGCGGCTCGTCGGGGGGATTTTCCGGCGGAGGGTTCGGTGGCGGCGGTGGAAGGGGATTCTAACAGATCGATATGCCCTCACCCATGAAGCAGCTCTCTCCTGCTCATAGCCGCATCGGATGGATCGGGACCGGCGTCATGGGCGCATCGATGTGCAGGCACCTCCTTGATGCCGGCTATCCCGTCACGCTGTATACACGCACGAAATCAAAAGCCCGGCCGCTGCTCGATCGTGGAGCCGTCTGGGCGGACAGTCCGAGCGCAGTCTGCGCCCTGTCAGACGCAACCCTTACCATGGTGGGATTCCCCGCAGACGCCGGTCAGACCATGAATTTCCAATGTCGGTGCAGCCCAAATGCGGCGCATCACTTCAAGAGGATCGTTGGTGCGAATGGAGTGAAACCCATAGGCCTTCTTGAAACGGCTTACGTGAAATCCTGATCTGAGAAAACTTTTGACCTCGGCCTTGGTTGGCTCAATGACCTCATCGTAAAACCCGGGGACCTTGACCCTGCCGGTCTTGGCATCCAGACACGCATTCGCGATCTCCATCAACTCGGCTAGTGGATTGCGCGCCGCCCCACCGGTAAGCCCGGAATGCGCGTCCTTCATTCCCGTACGGAGCGTCAACCGTGCGCCGAGCAAGCCTCGCAATCCGTAGGGGACAGCTGGACGGCCCTTTGCGATCCAGATGGTATCCGACACCACGACGGAGTCCGGATGAGGAATCGCCGTCCGGTCTTTGAGGCCGGCGGCAAAGTGTGGGCTTCCAATCTCCTCTTCCAACTCCCACAAGAACCGGACGTTGATTGGCAATCCCTGCTCAACGGCATACCGGGCACCGAATAACGCCGCCAGCGCCGGCCCTTTGTCGTCGGTGGCGCCACGGCCATGATAGATCCCGTTCTCATTTCTAAAGGCAAACGGCTCTTGTTTCCATTCCCGTTCCTGAGCCGGCTGGACATCCATATGGTTATAGACTGTGACGGTTGGATACCGCGCTCCGACCATCCATCCACCGGAAATGATGGGGTAGCCGTCGGTCTCGACGATTCGAGCTTCAGCACCCAGTTCGGTCAGGCAATGGACGGCGAGATCGGCCATACGCCGCATATCGCGCACATGAGAGGGGTCCATGCTGATCGACGGTACCTCCACCATCTGCGCCAACATGTTCTCGAACTGTGGCCGCGCCTCATTGACGAATGTTTGTATGTGCTGTTGATCGACCATCTCTGATGTCCTCCTCGGTGAGGCGGGAATTATAGCCGGCAGAGGGGTCAAGAAAACACCGTAACGACGATGTGTGCCTGACAATGCTACAATGGACGCATCGTTCGAACCACACAGACTTTCTTCATGCGGCGCACGTTTCGTTATTCAGTCGGCTTTCCTCTGGTGGTTGTCTTCGGGACAGTACTGCCCTGTTTGTTGTGGGCTGAGCAACCGACCAGCATCCAACAGATCCTCGAAGAGCCCCGGATGTACCATTTACGCCGAGTGACCTTGCACGGCACCGTTCGCGATGTGACTCCGCTCGATCCCTACAAACTGCCCAATGAAACCGTGTGTTACGGCGCGTACTTGTTCCGTTTGGAAGAGGAGGCGGCGACAATCCCGGTTGCCGTGCTGGGACTCTGCGGAAAACCGACGGTACGAGACCCGGACGTCGAAGACGGAGATCGCGTGGAGGTCAGTGCTACCATCCAGGCACCCAGTCACGGCGGCTACTATCTCAGCTTCCGCGGCTTAAAGGTGGTCACAGAACAAGAAGGGGTAGTCCAAGCCGTTGCCGATCGGATTCTCCCCATTGTGGAATGACAGAAACAAGGAGTCGGCAGACACGCGACCGATCACGGTGAATCGAAGGTCAGCAGTAGGCCGAACAGGAGTAGATGTTGGCCTGCGGCAAGCTTGGGGACACCGAAACTGCTTTCTCCGTTTTTGAAGAACCCACCTCCCGCACCGGTCGATTCGTCATAGCGATATTCCAACCTGGCCACCGCCGTGCTCCACCGATAGAGCAACTTGTATTCGACCGTGGATGTGACCGCCTTCACGAACTGTTCAGCGCCGGTCCACCGGCCGTTCCGATCCCAATAGAATTCAGGGCGCACCGCGACAGACCAGGGACCGGCGACGTGCCACTTCAGGACCAAATTACCACCCATCACAAAGGTGCGCGGGCTGCCGGGCCGATTGGCGATATTCTCTGTACCGATATCGTACGAGGTCGCGATCGTCACCTCGTCGGCTTTCCACTCCAGAATATGATTCCCGTAGAGGCGCCAATACTCTAGCGAGGCATCTGTTTGGTCCGGCCCCCAATAGAGAGTCTGCATCGCGGTCAATCGGGGAGTCAGCGCATAAGACCACTTTCCACCATAGGAGGGCTGCGCGACCGTATAGGCAAGATGATAGTAGCGGTTGATGACGAACCCCGTCACCGTCAAGCGGTCGTTCACCGGATAGGCAGCGTTCACTCCGAACATCATGTACGGCGTGTTGTCGGCAATCCAGGAACGCGTATAATTCGCGTTGTCCTTGGCATAGAGCGATTCGTACCCTAGCAGACTGTTGAACAAACCCGCCGTAACCGTCAGACCATTGCCTACCGGCGCCAGGTAGGAGGCATTGGCACGATGGAGATGCCTGAGCACATCCGCGCCATCGACTTTCTTCTCTCCCAGCAGAAACGCAAAATCCACGGAGTCATAGCCACCCTGCACCCCCAGCTCCATTCCCCACCGCGAGGCCTCCGTCGAGTCCTTGCGCACATAGGCCAGCACCATATTGGGAGCCGCCTGGTTGTGCCGAGACGCCGTGGTGCGGCTGCGCCAGAGATCGTTCTCCGGAACATTGAAATTGACGATGCCGCCGATATCCAGATACGCGCCATAGCGCCAGCCGGCAGATGGTACTGCCTTGTCTGTTATCGGAGACAGATCCAACTCCGACACACCCTGAGCATATGCGGTCGGAGACACCAGCGCCACGAGAAGCAGCAGATAGAACGACATCATGCTCGTACACTCACTAGGCGAGGCGATACCCGCCCCTTGGCGGGCCCATCGTAGAAGAGTTCTCGTACGCGCACAAGGAGGAAGGGACTACGCAAGCCGGCGATAGTGACGGAGCAGAAGCCAACCGCCCCAGGCGAAGGAGACCAGCATCAGCACGATGCCGGCGTTGTACGCCAGATGAGCCAGACGATGGTCGTACTCCAGCCAGCCAAGCATGGAGAGGATATTGTTCCAATCATGCCCGTCCGTTTCTTTTCCCGTGACCCCGCCCAACAACATGAGATCCATATCCCGCGCATCGTTGATGTAGGGCGCGACGTCCATGATGCTCTCAGCCGTCCACCACAAACATACCGACGCACCGAACGGATCGCGGGTTTTGATGAGAAAGGTGCCGAGACAGATGAGCGGCATCAGCACCTGCCCTGCGCTCCCGCCGAGAAACATCATGAAGCGTCCGAACGGCATGAAGATCAGGTGGCCCGCTTCGTGAAACGGGAGATTGATCAGATGCAGAAAAGATTCGCCGGTGTAGTTGGTCTCAAGCGGTGTGAGGATGAACGTACGCCCCCACCAGACAAGGAGCAGAAAAACCATCGTCCGGCCGATGAGCGTCAGTGAATCGGTCGCCGTATCCGATTCAATCAACCACTGCTTGGCCGTGACCACCCACTCAGACTTCGCAAACGACCCCGCCGTCGAAACGACACCCGTTCGTACCGGCAACGGTCTGTACTTGGCGAAAATGATTCCACACCGAAGACACTCCTCCCCTCCATCCTGTCGTTCAGCCTGACAGTTCGGGCAGTGGGGCGTCGCTGTCTCAGTTGAAATCATCCTCCCACTGTAGGGCTGTGCGATGATAGTAGCGGTTGATGACGAACCCCGTCACCGTCAAGCGGTCGTTCACCGGATAGGCGGCGTTCACGCCGAACATCATGTACGGCGTGTTGTCGGCAATCCAGGAACGCGAATAATTCGCGTTGTCCTTGGCATAGAGCGATTCGTACCCCATCAGGCTGTTGAACAAACCCGCCGTAACCGTCAACCCGTTGCCCACCGGTGCGAGGTAGGAGGCGTTGGCACGATGGAGATGTCTGAGCACATCCGCACCATCGACTTTCTTCTCTCCCTGCAGATACGCAAAATCAACCGAATCATAGCCACCCTGCACTCCCAGCTCCATCCCCCAGCGGGACACCTCACTTACATCCTTCCGCACATAAGCCAAGACCATGTTAGGAGCCGGTTGATTATGACGGGACGCTGTGGTGCGGCTACGCCAAAGATCGTTGTCCGGAAAGTTGAAATTCGCAGCGTAGCCGACGTCCAGATAAGCCCCGTAATGCCACAGCCTGGAAGAGTCGGCTAATGTAGCTGGCTGGGTATCCTCCTCCTGTAACGCACCTTGCACAGCAGTTGCCGGGGCTAGCAGCACCCACAGCAGAAGTAGGCAAGCCCATTTTCCGGTGACGCGATTCATCGCTTCTGAACAACCCCACGCCGATGGCGGGGCTATCGTAGAAGAGTTGCCGCACGCACACAAGCAGGGCACGGTCATGAAAAGCGGCGACGGGGGCGGATGAAGTGGGCCAGGACGACCCGCTACGAGTGGACGGAAAACGGCACCGGCACAAACGTGGAAACGAACACCGCCAGTGCGATCCATCCAACGATAATCCGGTTACGGCCCAAGGGAGCATGCGGGTCCATGACGGGGGGATGGCCGAGCCCCCACAGGCCGGCCATGACGGCCCAGAGAAACCAGCCGGGCCAACCGACAAATCCCAAGACGATCAGGATCGGCACAAAGACGAATGCCATCGTCCTCTGGTGGCGTCCCCACAGCGCATACGCAACATGGCCGCCGTCAAGCTGGCCCATCGGCAGGAGGTTGAGCGAGGTGACGAAGAGCCCAAACCAGGCGGCAAAGCCGATCGGGTGCAGCACGACATCCGACTCGGCTCACCCAGGTGCAACCCCAGCGTGGCCGTTCGCTCTACAACGGTCGAGAGATGCAGCCCCACAATCAACGCCGCGACCGCCACAATAAACCCGGCCATCGGACCGGCCACTCCGATATCGAACAATGCGCGGCGGTCCAGGATGGGGCCGCGTATCCGGATGATGGCACCGAACGTCCCAATGAAATGGGGCGGTCCTGGGATGAACAGCGGCAACGAGGCCGGCACCCCGTGAATCTTTGACAGGACATAGTGGCCCAGCTCATGCGTCGTGAGAATGAACAGCAGCGCGCCGGCAAAGGGAAGCCCTTGCCAAATCCTTCCGGGATCGGACAGCAGAAAATTCACCGGCCCTCGAACCGGCCCGTTGTACGCTTGGTACGCACCCGCCCACAAGGTCGTGAAGCAGGTCAGCAGAAACAGACCGATCGGAAGGCTCCACGTCCAGAATACCGACGGCTCGGCCTCGTCTTCGCCTCCCGCGCTCTCGACAACCGGCGCGACAGCATTCTGCTCCTCCTCTTGGTCCGCTTGACTCCGAATGGGCCGGTGTTCATCTCCTCTGAATCCATCCATGGAGAGCCTGGTTATTCGACAGCCGCGAATGGATTATGATTCCGTTCCTCGGCCACCGTCGTCGAGGGACCGTGACCGGGGAGAAGCCGGTAATCCGGCCCAAGCGCAAGGACACGGTGGTTGACCGAGCGGAGATGCGTGACGTACAGATTGCTCGGATTGGACCGTCCGATCGATCCCGCAAACAGTGTGTCTCCCACGAAACATACCGGCTGCGAAAGATCATCGACCCGATAACAGATACCGCCTGGAGTATGGCCGGGGGTCGCCAGACAGTGAATAATCCGATGGCCGACCCTGATGCTATGCCCATCCGCTGGAGCGGCAAGCAACTCCGCCCGTGGCCGCCAGGCCAGAAGGTCGATGTCTTCCGGGCCCAGATATACAGGAACTTCCCGATGTTCCAGAAGGCGGTCGATCCCCTCGGCATGATCGGCGTGACCATGGGTCAGGCAAATCCCCACCAACCGCAACTTGTGTTTATCGAGCACCTTGATCATGGCCGCCGCGTTATACGCGGTGTCGATCACCACGGCCTCCCCCTCGTCGGACACAATATAGCCCTGCACGCCATAGCCACCGATTGAACCATACACGGTGTGAATCCACTCCGGCTGGTTCTGCGCCATCGGTCCCCACTTGCCGAGCGCAATCTGCGCAAGGGGTTCTGCTCGAAGTCCCAGGGCCTTTGCGAGCACCTGCACGTCCGCCCGATCCCGGACCTGCTGTCCGGATTCCAGCGCCGAAATGTCGGCACCCGAAAGTCCCGCCATGCCTGAGACGTCGCCGACCGAGAGTCCCTGGCCTATCCGCGCTTTCTTGAGAATGTCACAGAAATCGTCTTCGAGTGGCATGCGAAAAGCTCTTGGCTCGGAGAAATAACCCTGTGCTCTGAGAGCAGAGAAGGAGCAGGCGTAGAACTTGGAAGTCTGCTAACCCTCCGGTGACAGCTTGATTTCTTTCACCTCGCCGAATGTCGAGAGCGCGCCCGGCAGGGTTTTGCCTGATCCGACCGCCACAATTTTGAGGCGATCCGGGTGGAGATGTTTCTTGGCCGCGGCCAGGATTTCTTCCTTGGTCAGTTTCACAACCTTGTCGCGCAACTGTTGCAGAAAATCTCTCGGCAGGCCGTCATACTCCAATTCCACCATGCGGCCTACTATAGCTGAAGGGCTGGAGAAGGAAAACACAAAGGAGTTCACGTAGGCCTCCTTGGCCTCTGCCAGCTCCACGTCGCTCACGAGCTCGGAACGCATGCGATCGATATTCGCCAGGAACCGCCCGATGACTTCCTGTGTGGATGCCGACTTGGTCTCAGCCCGCATGAGCCAGACACCCTGATCATGCACCCCGACATTCAGCCGGCTGGCGACGGAATAGGCCAGTCCCCGCTTCGTCCGCACATCGTTGAACAGCCGACTGCGAAATGAACTGCCGCCCAAGATGTCGTTGGCGATGGCCAAGGGCACATAATCGGCGTCGCTTTCCTTGATCGACAAATGCCCCACGCGAAGATGCGTCTGCGTCGTATCTTTATCGATAAACCGAACCGCCGGTTTCATCGCGTCGCTCTCGGGCACATCGCCGATCGTCAGCTGAGGGACCACTCCTTTTTCCCAGTCCCCGAACGCGGCGCGCAGTGAAGTCAGCATCTCTTCTTTCTTAAAGTCGCCGGTGACTCCCAAGATCATGCCGTTCGGATGGAGCACTGTACGGTGAAATGTTATGAGATCGTCCCTCGTGATACGTCGCACAGAATCGATCGTGCTCTCGCGTGCGGTCGGATGATCAGTCCCGTAGAGCATCTTGATAAATTCTCGGCCGACCACGGAACCGGGATTGTCCTGGCGGCGGCGGATGCCCTCGATGGCCTGCAACTTCGCCAATTCGACGCGCGCCGGTTCAAAGGCCGGCGTCCTGACGAGCCCGGCAAAAATCCGTAGACCCCGTGCGAAATCTTTGCTGAGTACGTCGAGCGACGCAGACCCCGATTGCCTGCCGATGCCAATGCTGATCTCTCCCGCAAATTGTTCCAGCTCTTCATCGACCTGCTCCGCCGACAGGCCGCCGCCGCCGCCGGTGCGCATCACCGATCCGGTGAGCGCCGCGAGGCCGATCTTGTTAGCCGGATCGAGCCAACTGCCGGCCCTCATCGTCGCCGTGAGGGTAATGAGCGGCAATTCATGGTCCTCCAGAAGATACACGACCATGCCGTTGTCGAGAACGACCCGTTCCGGCTCCGGCGGTGAGAACTCGACGGGGGCGAAGGTCATGGTCCGGGGATCGCCGAGCCCCGCCCCTCCCGCACAAGCGGTCGTCAGAGAGAATGTCGCGAGCACGGCCATCAGCCCCAGTACGGCGCGCAAACGCTTTACGTTCATCATGGTGCCACCTCACCGCTCAACGCCGAGGCAACGGCTTTGTCCGGACTCTTTTTCACCAAGACGCCGACCGTGCGGTTCGATTTCGTGAAATACCGGGCCGCCACTCGCTGCACATCGGTGGCAGTCACGGCGGCGACTTTGTCCCGTGACTGCAACACATAGCGCCAATCGCCCGCCACGGCCTGATACATCGCCAACTGGGAAGCCAAACCACTGTTGGACCGCAGGGCCCGCACCATGTCGGCGTCCAAATTGTTGATCACCCGCTCAAGTTCCTGGGATGACACCGGCTCCCGCTTCAGCCGCTCCAATTCCTCATAAATCGCGCTTTCCAGCTCGGCCGTCGTATGCGGAGCCAGTGGGTTCGCGGTGATGATGAACAGATTGGGGGCGCGCACACCGGGATAGTTCGCGTCGGAGCCGACCGACGCCGCCAACCGTCGCTCCCGCACCAGTTTCCGATGGAGGCGGGACGTGAGCCCATCAGAGAGAATCGCATCGATGACATCAAACACATCATCGTCGGGATGCCCCAATCCCGGCTTGTGGTAACCGATGACGAGGGACGGCTCGGCATCAAATTCCACTTCCACTCGCCGCTCTCCCCGTTGTTCCGGCTCCACAGGCATCCTCGCCGAGGAAGGAGGCGCGGCAGGGATCTTCCCGAACGTCTGCTCAATCAAGGCGATCACGTCCTTGGAATTAAAATCTCCGACCAATGCAATGGTCGCGCGGTTTGGCCCGTAATGGGCTTTGAAAAAGGTTTCCGTCTCTGCCGGGGTCAACGACAAGATATCCGACTCCCACCCGATTGTCGGCACGCCGTAGCCGTGCGCTCGGAACGCCGCCGACGTAAAGGTTTCAAACAGCAGTCCGCTCGGACTGTCATCGTTGCGTAATCGGCGTTCCTCCATCACCACGCCGCGCTCTTTATAGAACTCGCGAAAGACCGGATAAGCCATGCGATCGGATTCGATCGCGGCCCAGAGCGGAAGACGGTTGGCGGGCAGACTGATCGTGTATCGCGTGAGGTCTTTGCCGGTGGAGGCGTTGAATCCGACGCCGCCGTGCCGTTGGTAAAGCAGCGCCAGTTCGTTCCCGACGACATAGTGGGAGGCCTGGGCTTGCAGTTCCGCAAACCGCTTCTGGAGGGACGAGACGGCTGCCTGCTCTTCCGCCGTTCCTCCTCCGCTCTTGGCGGCCAGCTCGCGCTGGCGCTGTTCCAGCTCAGATCCGATCACCGCCAGCTCATCGAGAATCGGTTTCTCTTTTTCGTAGTCCTTCGTGCCGACGGTGCGCGTTCCCTTGAAGGCCATGTGCTCATAAAAATGGGCGATCCCTGTTTGCCCAACCTGCTCGTTGATCCCGCCCACCGCGAAGGTAATGTTGATGGACACTACCGGCGTCTGATGGCGCTCGACCATCAGGACCGTCAAACCATTGGCCAGTTTATGCTCGATGACGCGATCGGCAAGGCTCGGCGACGCCGCGTGCGCAAGCCCTAGGCTAAGCGCCGTGACAAGCAAAAATCCCGTGAAACGTGAAGCGTGAAGCGTACGCTGGAATATACAGCGATCTTCTCGCGTGTTGTCCTGCAGAGCGACATGTTTCGCGAGATACGCTTCACGAGATACGAGCAACGATCGAATGTTCATGCGAAGATCTCCATCAGTTCCTCGGGACTTTCGACAAACCAATCGGGCTGGCAGGCCGCCATCTTTTCCCGATTGCCCATTCCATAGCCGACGGCGCAGACGCGAATGCCGGCATTGTGGCCGCCGTTGATGTCGTTGGTGCTGTCCCCCACAAGGACCGCCCGCTCTTTCGGCACATTCAGCCGCTCCAAAATATGCAACAACATGCCGGGTTCCGGTTTGAGCCCAAACCCGTTGTCGCCGCCGACCGTATAGACAAAATGGTGTGGGCCCAGCCCGTTCACGATTACGCGGGTATAATCGATCGACTTGTTGGTCGCGATGGCTTTCTGCTTGTGCGCGAAATGCCGCAGCATCGGTTCAATGCCGGGGAAGAAGGTCGTTCGATCCAGGCAATGGTCGAGGTAATGGCCGCGAAACACGCTCAGGGCCTCTTCGAATCGGGCTTGGTTCCCCTCACCGACCGCCTGATGCAGCAACTTTTTCACACCGTCGCCGACGAATCCAAAAATCTCCTCCAGCGGGCGTTGCGGCAGCCCCAACTCCGCCAACGTGAAATTCACGGATCCGGCGATGTCCCATTTCGACTCGATCAGCGTGCCGTCGAGATCGAAGATCAGGAGATCCACAGGTACCGGGGCCATCATTTCGCCTTTCTCAACGAACTTGTGAGCGCCGCGAGAGTGCTGCGTTGCGTCTCGTCCTTTTCTTGAAGCTCGGCCTCACGAGCGAAATTCACCATCCGTGCGACCCCCACGTGGGGAGGAATCATCGGCTCGACGATGCGCCAGAGGTTCCCTACCGCCTTGACATGGAAACGAACTTCTTCGGTCTTCTCATCGGGCACGAAAGACGCCGTCTTCAAAGAGACCGATCCCCGCACCCGAAAGGTAACCGGGATCACGACGTCCAGATTATCGATAATCTCCCACTTCCGATAGTCCTCGGGAACATGGGCCTCCTGAATCACCACGATTTGATCCCATGCCGGCTCTTTTTTCCACTCGACATAAGGAGATAGCACGTCGAACGCCATGGCGTCCAAGCGGGCGCCTTTCTGGTCCAATCGCACGTATCGTTTGACAATCTCAGCGGGAGATCGCTTGAGCGAGCCACTCTGGGTGAACCCGGTTTGGGCCCACCCGGCATTGATGGGCAGGGTCAGCCCGACGAGTGCACACGTGCCAAAGACCAGCGATGCATACAAACCAGCCCAGCGCCTCCGAATAGGGGAAATTCTCGCCACGCCAAGCAGCTCTGGATGAAGACCGTCCGTCGTCTTACCCCGATCATCTCGGACATGAACCTCTGCCCAGGGCATTCTAGCAAACCGTGCCGGAGACATCCAAGCAAGTGAGCAAATCGAATCTGATAATTCTATACCAGATGGGGATCTCAGATCCCGTTGATCTTCGAAGGAGGCGATCCTCCGTGTCAGCGGTTGAACCTCAATGTGGGAGCATCGCAATGCAGGATATCGGCGGGCCAGGTTAGGAGATCAGCTCTTGCGTGGATGGGGGCGACGAACGAGTGCCGTATTGCCAACCGTCGACGGTACGTCTCCCGTTCGCGCGGAAGCACGGAGACTCTTTTTCCACAACGTTTGGACCTGAAGGATATGCGTTGTGCAGATACTATGCGTTTCCCGCAAGTCTTCCAGAGGAACTTTTTCGCCGACGAGGCCGATCCCTCCCTCTCGTCGGCACCATGAACAGATGATCCTCAAGATCTGGCTTTCTCCTAAACGCCTCGAAGTGGGCAGCAAGAATTAGGCCCGGTGGCGATTAAGATCGCGGTGGGTAAATTCCTGTGAAAACTGCCGATTCAACATAAGACGGTCTCCACATTGTGGCATCAATGCATCACGAAAGACACTTTTTGTCCTCAACTGTACCTTCGGAAGAAGTATCTGATGTATGTTTTGAAGATGCGTCGGTCGTGCATGATGGATTTCTTGACCACCTCTTTCTCCGCATGATAGGGTTCGCCCCCGTCATGAACACGTCTCGATCCGCCAAGCTCTTCTCTGAAGCCCAACAACTGATTCCCGGCGGCGTGAAT
>JABMDG010000022.1:0-2651 GCA_015904045.1 Nitrospira sp. | reverse complement strand
GTGTTCTCGCCGGCTGGAAGCGACGGGCACGGAGGCGTTCGCCATAGCGTCGCGGCGGTCCAACAGCTGCAATCGATAGCGCGCGACGGCATTGCGACGTTGCGTCGCAGCCTCAGAGGAGTGCGCGGCCAAATAAGAAATCACTTCAGTCGCCATACAACCCCATCGCATTATGGCGATGCCGGAGCTGCCTCGCTTCGTCAGGCGGGAAATCTCTTCACCCCTCCGGAACCAGCTTGATCTCTTTCACCTCGCCGAAAGTCGAGAGCGCGGCCGGCAGGGTCTTGCCCGATCCGACGGCGACGATTTTCAGACGATCCGGATAGAGATGCTTCTTGGCAGCCGCCAGAATCTCCTCTTTGGTCAGCTTCACGACCTTGTCGCGCAGCTGTTGCAGAAAGTCTTTCGGCAGCCCGTCGTACTCCAACTCGATCAGGCGGTTCACAATCGCCGAGGGGCTGGAGAACGAAAAGATAAACGAATTCACGTAGGCGTCTTTCGCCTCCGCCAGCTCCGTATCGCTCACGAGTTCCGTGCGCATGCGCTCGATATTCGCCAGAAACCGCTCGATGACTTCCTGCGTGGAGACCGACTTGGTCTCGGCCCGCACCAGCCAGATCCCCTGATCATGCACCCCGGTATTGAGCCGGCTGCCGACGGAATACGCCAGGCCGCGTTTTGTGCGGACATCGTTGAAAATCCGGCTGCGGAAGGAGCTGCCGCCCAAGATGTCGTTTGCAATCGCCAATGAGACATAATCGGGGTCGTGCTCTTTGATCGACAAATGGCCCACGCGCAGATGAGTCTGCGTCGTGTCTTTGTCGATGAACCAGACCTCCGGCTTCCCCGCATCGCTCTCCGGCACGTCGGCGATCTTCAACTCCGGAACCGCGCCTTTCTTCCAATCGCCGAACGCGTCTCGCAACGCCGCAAGCATCGCCTCTTTCTTGAAGTCGCCGGTCACACCCAGAATGATGCCGTTGGGATGAATCGTGCTACGGTGAAACGCGACCAGATCGTCTCTGGTAATGCGCCGCACTGAATCGATCGTACTCTCCCGCGCGGTCGGATGTTCCGCGCCGTAGAGCAGCTTGATGAATTCTCGGCCCACAATGGAACCGGGATTGTCCTGGCGGCGGCGGATCCCTTCGATCGCCTGCAATTTGGCCAATTCGAGGCGCGCCGGCTCGAACGCCGGAGTCCGTATGAGCGCGGCGAAGATCTGCAACCCCCGCTTCAGATCTTTGCTTAACACGTCGAGCGAGGCAGACCCCGATTGTCTGCCGATACCGATACTGACATCGCCCGCAAACTGTTCCAGTGCTTCATCGACTTCTTCCGCCGAGAAGCCCCCGCCCCCTCCGGTGCGCATCACCGATCCGGTCAACGCCGCGAGACCGATCTTATCGGCCGGATCAAGCCAACTTCCTGTTCGCATCGTAGCCGTCATGGTGATCAACGGGAGTTCGTGGTCTTCTAACAGATACACGACCATGCCATTGTCGAGCACGATCCGTTCCGGGTCAGGCGGCGAGAACTCAACGGGTTTGAAGGTCATCGTCCGAGGATCGCCGAGGGTCTCCGCTCCCACACAGGCCGTGCCGGCCAACCCCATCAGCACGACCATACTGAACAGACCCAACATTCCGGCGCTCCCCGCCCCTGGCCCCGTACCCCGTATCCCCATCATTGTGCCACCTTATTGTTCTGCGTTGCGGCTATGGCTTTACCGTTGCTCTTTTTAACCAGCATTCCAACCGTCCGATTCGACTTCGTAAAATACTGGGCCGCGACACGCTGTACATCGGCGGGGGTCACCGCGGCAACCCTGTCACGAGACCTCAGGATGTCGCGCCAATCGCCCGCCACCGCCTGATACATCGCCAGCTGGGACGCCAGACCGCTGTTGGATCGCAGTGCACGCACCATATCGGCGTCCAGATTATTGATCACCCGCTCAAGTTCCTTGGGTGAAACCGGCTCTCGCTTCAGCCGTTCCAACTCCTCATAGATCGCCGCTTCCACTTCGGCCGTTGTATGGGGCGCCAGCGGCGTCGCCATAATGATGAACAGATTGGGTGCGCGCACACCCGGATGGCTCGCATCTGAACGGACCGAGGCCGCCAGCCTCTGTTCCCGCACCAGCCTCCGATGAAGGCGGGAGGTGAGCCCATCGGAGAGCACCGCATCGATGACATCGAACACATCATCATCCGGATGCCCCAACCCCGGCTTATGATATCCGATGACCATTGACGGCTCCGCGTCGAACTCCACCTCCACCCGCCGCTCGCCCCGCTGGTCCGGCTCCACAGCGACCCGCCCCGACGACTCGGGCGCCGCAGGAATCTTCCCAAACGTGCGCTCGATCAAGGCAATCGTTTCTTTTGGATTCAGATCGCCGACCAGCGCGATCGTGGCACGGTTCGGCCCGTAGTGGGTTTTGAAGAAGGCTTCAGTTTCGTCCGGCGTCAACGACAGGATATCCGATCCCCAGCCAATCGTCGGCACCCCATAACCGTGCGCGCGGAACGCCGCCGAGGTGAATGTTTCAAACAACAGCCCATTCGGGCTGTCTTCGTTGCGCAACCGCCGTTCTTCCATGACGACGCCGCGTTCCTTGTAGAATTCCCGCAAAACTGGACTGGCCA
>JABMDG010000219.1 GCA_015904045.1 Nitrospira sp. | reverse complement strand
CGAGAGCCGTCGCATCGACAGATATCCCGCGTAGGCTGTCGCAACCAACACAGCCAGCATGAGAAGGACAAAACACCCGACGGCTAAGACCCCAGCTCAGATCGCAGTATACGCGTGGTAAATGGCGGAGATCGGCTGATCCGTCATCGGGCTTACATGAGACCACCATCCTCATCCAAGCCCGAGCATCCCGACGAGGACCCAAAACCGCGAACCGACACGGCCCGCTCGATAGAGCCACGCCCCCGATCCTATTCCGCCGAAGATAATCGTCACAACGATGAGAAACCCAACGGACTGCTCATCGATAGGCCAATGGAAATCTCCGCGGAACAGATGGTCGAGAATGTGCAGAGCATTCAGAACGGCGATCAGCGCGAGCAGCTGAAGCAAGCGGAGGTCAGGCATGGCAGCCACCCCATCGGCTACATTCGCCCTTCATCCAGCTCGATCACATCGGCCCATGTGGATACCGTGGGAAGAGAAGAAATCGGCACGCCGCGCTTCTTGGCAATCTCATCCAGCCGTCCCTGAAATCGCGTGCGCGTGGCGTCATCTTTCGGACCGGACGCCAGCAGGCCCTCTGAGAACTGCGTGATCTCACCGTGCGAATGCGGTTTGCTGTTCGCCACCACCCAAGCGAGCAACTGTTCGTCCGTCCCACCGGCGAGCACTGCTTGTTCAAATGCTCTGGCATCGATGCCAAGAAAATCCACAAGGTACTTATCAAACCCGACCGTCATGTAATTGTAGTCCTGAATCTGCCCGGCATTGCGGAGCTTGATCTTGTCGATAAACCGCCCCAGATGGGCGATGCCGCCGAGCAGAACTTTAGGGCTGCGGGGATAGGTTGGCTGAGTCATCGGTCAGTTCTCCAACTTGATGGTTATCTGCACGATACGCGCATGAAACGAGTCCCGTCTAACAAGGGCAAAGACAACGAGAGGGCGGGCCGGCGCTTTCAAGTTTTTCCCTGGCTGACCGATACCACTGTAGCAGAAAGGTGCGTATGGGGCCACGATGCAGATCGAGAATGTCTGTGCGATACTCCGCCAGTGTCCAGACCGACACCGGGGCAGGAGAAGGGGTACTCCTCGATCTCTCGGCGACCGGATGCCGCCTGCAAAGCGACGTGGCCTTGACGCCGGGCAGCTACCTTGCACTGCACATCGAGGCTTCCGAAACAGAAGTACCCCTGGCCATTGAGGTCTCAAGAGTGCGCTGGAGCAATGCGGGCGAGTTCGGAATTGAATTTCTCCGGTACGCTCAAGGTAATCGTCAACGAGTGACCGCACTAACTGAAACGTTGTCTTCGCATCAAACCTCCACCCGGCACGAGCATACAGAATCAGCCCTTACCACCGTTGCAGCGTAACTCCCCTCGAATCTGTATCGGAAGACAGCCCGTTTTTCTGTCCGTGGGCAGAACAGACGCCCGGCACACTTGCTCTTCACGTCCGTTGTATTCTGTTGTGAAGCAGCGGGCACACAGCGGTCACAGTCCTTCAGCCACTTTCGCAAACAGTCTCTCAAACCGATCTAACTCCTCAGGCTTGAGTTCATTGGCCTTGAGCGCCGGCAGGATGGTCTGGGCGACGCGGTAGCGGTTGAAGCCGCCGTCCTTTAGGAGCGTGACGCCTTTGGCCTTCAGCCAGTGGTTGATGCCCTCGATGATGCGCCCCTGCTCTCCCAGAGCAGCGGCTGTCAGAGTCACGCCCTTCAGTTCCGTGGCGTAGGTCTGATTGAACGCCGCTATATAAACATCGGCCGGCAGGAGGTCTTCAATGCCGGCGTCGCTGGGCCGGGAATCGAGGAACATTGAGTAGTTCAGGACGCGCTTGCGTTCGATCAGCTCGTGCGTGATTAGGTCCTCCAGCTTCTGGTACGGCGCGGCGGGACGGCTGTGCAGCACGACAAGTTGCAGTGTATTGGATCCGAGCAGTGCGACGAAGGTGGCCAGCTTGACCAGACCACCGACCGGCACCAGGATCGCATCCCCCAGGCCCGGCTTGCCGCTGGCTTCCAGCAGCGCACCCATGTGCTGCAGTAAGATCAGCTCTGCCGGGCCTTCAACCAGGATGTTTTTCTTGGCAATGAACAGGTTCTGCGCGATGGAATAGCCGAGCGCAGCCTGCAGCGGAAACACGCTCTCGTCAGACGAACCTGCCAGGTCGCCCGTGATCTTAGTCCCTTCCCTGACACGGTCCTCAACCACGCGCACATCGTCAAGATACGCGCTGCCCACCATAAACGGTGAATGCGTCGTATAGATGATCTGGTGCTGTTCCGACAGCTTCCGAATGTAGGAGAGAAAATCTGCCTGGGCCAGCGCATGCAGGTTCAATCCGGGCTCATCCAGCAGCAGGATCAGATCATCCTTTGTCGATGCCCGCGACTGCACGGCGTCGAACCAGACAAGGAAGCTGAAGAACCAGATAAAGCCCTTGCTGCGTTGATCGAATGGCACCGTCACGCCGTGCCGCCGGTTCTTAATACGGATGTAGAGGTTCACACCGTTGTTGTAGGGCGCCACATCCTTGGCATCGCTCTTGAGATCGAATTCCACATCCAGGTCCTGGTTCTGCTTCCAGAACTCAAAGACCTTCTGTGTGATGTTCAGTCCGATGGCTTCGATCTTGGCCTTTGCGGTTTCATAGTCCTCGTCGCTCATCAGCTCTTTCAGCGTCGTGCCGGCAAGCTGCAGTAGGCCTTGTGCTGTTTCGTCGGCGTCGCTCAACTGATTGGCCGATTCCCGCTGTTGCAGCCACGGCAAGTTGATCTTGCCCTCAAGCAGTTTGTAGTCATCGAAATACAGAAACTTCGGCAGCGCCGGCGACAGGTAGGCGTGCCAGATATACCCGTCGATCATCCCCCACCCGCTGACCTTCATGGCCCGAGTGCGCCACCGTGCGGCAAAGGCGGCCAGCAAGCTATCGTCCGGAAGACTGAGTCCTTCGATCTTAGTGAGCACATCCGCGAGCGTCGCAGCGCCAGCAAAAACTTCCTCTTTGTGTTCAAGGTCGCCGAGCGACTTGTTGAGCGCGGCCAAGGCCGCTTTCTCGTCCACGTCAAACTCGATCGTGTTCGTGTTGGCGATGGTCGTGTCGCGCGCGAACGTGTGGCCGGGAGTGATCAC
>JABMDG010000218.1 GCA_015904045.1 Nitrospira sp. | reverse complement strand
GCGGTTTCGTCACGAACCGCCATGAATAATGTGGGCTGATCCCTGCGCATGGCACAATTCTGACCTCTGGACCTTCCGAACGCCCTTGAACCCCCCTGTCTTATCAGGATCTTGAGAAGCCAGGCCTTCAGCCTGTTTCTTGCTTTCGGTGATACTTGAACATCGCAGCATTCGTAAAGGGAGGTCCGGTCATGACGAACTGGAGTGCCTGGCTCTTTTGGCCCAACAACGTCGCCCTGTCCGTGTTCGCACTGGGCCTGCTGGCAATGGTCTTTCTCTATGCCGCGCGCAAGCCGATGCACGGCATTATCCATTCGTCATGCACGCTGGCCTCTCACGGAATGAGATTCGTCTCGCGGTGGCTGCTCCAGGCCTCGGACGGCATGCGACTACGCAATCAAGCCGTGCTGTTGGCGCACGGGCAGGAAAGCGAAGCCGTCCTCATCGATCGGGAGTTCGAGCGGGTCGGCAACCTCATCCGCAAGGATCTGCAGGAGTTTCCCGCACTCCAACGGAAAATGCTGGAGGAGGCGACGCGCATCGAAGACGACTACCGCAAGTGCGGCACAGTCCCGCCCCCGTCGCCGGAATGGGTCTCCGCGCTCGAATCAATCGCGCAAATCAAATCGGGAGGGGACATCCCGCGCACCTTGCTGGAAGAGATCAATAAGTCCATCCAGAAGATCCACGACAAGACGATCGCCGAGTTCCGCCGTTCCTATGAAGATCGGCACAAGATTCTCAACGCCATGCAGCCGTCATGGCGCACCGTGGAGAAACTGATCGGCGAGATGGACAAGAAGATGGTCACGCTTCAAACCAACGCGAAGCAGATCGACAATCATATGCACACGTTTGAGGCCATCCGGGCCAAGGACAGTAAGGCCGAACATGCGCTGACGGTCTCGTCGTTCGTCCAGCTGGCCATCTCAGCGTTGGTGATGGTCATCGCGGCGGGCGGCACCTTTATCAACTATAAGTTGATCGCCTTGCCGATGTCGGAAATGGTGGGCGCCAGCGATTATCTCACGAACAGTTTGAAGACGTCTGATGTCGCGGCGTTGGTCATCATTCTGATGGAAGCGTCGATGGGACTGTTCCTGCTCGAATCACTCCGAATCACGCAGCTGTTTCCCAGGATCGCGAGCATGGACGATCGTATGCGCCGGCGGCTCATGATCGCCTCCCTGGTGTTCCTGACCATTCTGGCCGGGATCGAATCCTCCCTCGCGCTGATGCGCGACATGCTCATCGCCGACAAAACGGCGCTGATGCGCGACCTCGCCTCTGTCACCCCGGCCCCGTCGGATGGGGTCTTGACCAGCATCCCCATGGTCGGACAGATGGTCATGGGCTTCGTGCTGCCGTTCGCCTTGGCGTTCGTGGCGATCCCGTTCGAGAGCCTGGTGCATGCGCTCCGTACCGTCCTCGGGGTCGCCCTGGTGCAGGGTATGCGCGGCCTCGGCGTCCTCCTCCGATTCGTCGGTCTGCTCTTTAAGCGATCCGCCAAAGTCCTCGAACTGGCCTACGACATTACGATCGTCGTGCCGCTGATGCTGGAACGCTGGGCCATCGCGTGGCGCTCCGGCGCATCGGCGGAGACAGACGATGTGGCGCTTGCAAAATCCAGGAGAGCGGCATGAACACACATCTCACCGTCGTCGTGCTGTTGTTCGGCCTGCTGTTCTCGGGCGCCTGCGGCGACAGCCGGATGCACAGCCACGGCGTATATATGCTGGTCGACACGTCCGGCACCTATGCGCAGGAGGCCAACAAGGCGTCGAAAATCATCAACTACCTCCTGGCGACGTTGAATCCGGGCGACTCGCTGGCCGTGGCCAAGGTGGAGAGCCGCAGCTTCACCGAAAAGGATATCGTGGCCAAGGTGACCTTCGACAAGCGCCCCTCGCAGGCCACCTCGCAAAAGCGCGCGTTCAAAGATAAGATTGAGACCTTCACCCAAGCGGTCAAGCCGAGCGCCTATACCGACATCACCGGGGCGTTGATTCAAGGCGCCGAGTATCTGAACGAGACGAAGTCCGGCATCAAGACCATCGTAATTTTCTCCGACATGCAGGAGGAACTGGGGAAGGGGACGGTCCGGGATTTTCCGATTGATCTCGACGGCTTCCGTATTGTGGCGCTCAATGTGAGCAAGCTGCGCACGGACAACGCCGACCCCCGCCTCTATCTCAATCGCCTGGCCCGGTGGGAAGCCCGAGTCCGCAAGGCCGGCGCGACGGAGTGGGTCGTGGTCAACGACTTGGAAAACAATCTGGAGTCGATTCTCGTCACTCGGGGCACGAACGGATGATCGCGCTCGTCTGAAGGCTTGCGTCCCCTGACCTCCCGCAGGAACTCTGTTACAATCCGGCCCATGGAATCTCTGTTTTCATTCAGTGACGCATCCGGTCACCGCATCGCATCCATCCTGACCATCCCGGACAGGGACACGAACCAGATTGCCGTCCTCTGTCACGGGTTTCTGTCCGGCAAGAACAGCTCGACAAACAAGACGCTGACTCGCCTGTTAACCGACCGGGGCATCGCCACATTTCGCTTCGACTTCTTCGGGCACGGGGAAAGCGACGGGCCATTCGAACGGATCACGAATACGCTGGCAGTGGACCAGGCCCAGGCCGCGCTTGATCTCGTGAGACAGAAGGGCTATCGCCGCATCGGCTTGATGGGCTCCAGCTTCGGCGGGCTGGTGGCCACCTTGGTCGCCGCGCAGCGGACGGAGCTTGCCTGCTTGGCCCTGAAATGTCCGGTCGTTGACTTCGCGGAAGAACTGCGTCTGGAGTTCGGCGAGGCGGAAATGGCGCAATGGAAAGCCACGGACACAGTCCCGAACATCATGGGCGGTCAGGACCGCATCGCCCTTCGCTACGCCTTCTATGAAGACTGCCTTCGCCGGATTGCCTATGAGCCAGCCCGATCCATTACCGCCCCCACGATTATCGTGCAGGGCGATCACGACGAGCATGTCCCGTTGCACCAAAGCCAGCGGCTCTACGAGGCACTACAGGTCAAGAAACGCATGGAGGTGCTGCCCGGAGCGGATCACCAATTCACCAAGGGCGAGGACTTCACGTGGATGACGAATGTGATCGCCGACTGGCTGACGAGTTATCTTACCGCACCGTGATCGAGATCCCCCGCTAACCGGTTACCGCCGCGACCCGCGCCGTTCGGCATCCTGCTACAGCGTGACGATCTGACCTTCCTGAAGAAATGCCGCCTGCTGGATGCCAAGTCGGCGGATTTCCTGTTCGATCTGCGTTCGAAACGCGGGCTTCATATGATAGGCATAGACCGGCAGGTCAGGTCGTCCGAGCTTTTGAAACTCTTTGAGGAAAAGCGCAGGCGTAAGGTGTTTGGATTTCTTGGCCAACTCCCCCAATTCGTCGGGAAAAGACGATTCAATAAACGCGGCCTTGAGTCCCGGAATCGTCCGGCCCAGACTCCAGATTGCTTCCGTCTGATAGGTGTCGCCGCTATAAAGCAACGCCGCCTGCCGGTCATTCACCACGTAACCCACAGTGGGAACTGAATGGTTGACCGGGATCGGAGTGACCTCTACATGACCAAGCGTTACCGGTTTCCCCGGCTCGAGCACGTGCGCTTGCAGGACCGGACGTTTCCGATCAGGCAACGCGAAAAAATTCGGATAGACCTTGTTATTGAACACATGGTCCATCAACCCTTGAATCACCGGTTCAGTAGCCGCGACGATGACCGGCTCCTCAAACCCTTCGGCCAGATTATCGGCTAGGGTCGGAAGACCCTTGATATGATCGAAATGGAGGTGGCTCAGGAGCACGAACCGGATGCGTCGCTGCTGCGCTAACGTGAGTCGCGCCCCGACCGTTCCGGCGTCCAGCAGCACGGAGTCGTCGATGAGAAAGCCGCAACTCTCCTGGCGGACCGGCCGATCCGTGGCATCCACGAGACAATCAGCCCCATGACAACCCAATACGTGAATACGCATAGTCTTCGGTCTTTAAGGAGGTTTTTCGCCTCTCCTCGGTTCCTGGCATGCGGTCAGCTCAGGCAAATGACACGGGCGACCTTCGCAATCGTGTGCCACCTGCCTACCATGATAGGGCGCCGATCTTATTCAATTTTATCGGCAATTGCTAGCCTGCAATATGATGCAGCCCGCAAAGCAAGACCACCCATTCATCTTTCTCTGAACGCCATCACTCATATACGTATAAATCAGTACGTCATCTATCTCATTGCATTTCCGCTAAGCCTTCTCCAGAATTGGCCCCTCTCACTACTAAGTATTCGGCCATCGGAACTTCCGGAAACGGAACATTCCTTATGTGGAGTCCGTGGCGTAAGCTACCGGCGCATTTCCCCGGGCGGCAGGTCTCTAGCCGGCCCGCATTCTGCACAAACACATCTCCGACAACCTCCGAGACACAACCAGGCAGTTCTGCCAAGTTGGTATCTGTTTTGGCATTAGTAGGTCAAGCCCGCAGCAACAACGATGGGCTCCCACCTGACACACCTGAAGCATGTGGAGATCATGGCGCGACACACCGTACAAGGAGGCACTCATGAGACATCGAAACTATTTCCAACGTATCGGTCTCCCAGTGATGCTGCTCACGGC
>JABMDG010000217.1 GCA_015904045.1 Nitrospira sp. | reverse complement strand
TGAATTTACGAAGTCAGACCTTGAAGTATTGTTGTGGGCTTCAGGGTTTCGTGAGATCGATGTGAGGTTCTTGAAGTCCAGGCGCTATCGGGAAGGGGTGGATGTGCTGAAATCGCTCGGAACTGCCGTGAAGGATCTCGTGCCCTCCTTGCGCAAATCGCTTATCGCGTTTGCGGTGAAGTGATGGGGGCGACGTGGAGCAAAGTTCAGACTCAATCCAGATCAGTTGCAGGTTGGACCGCTGCTGCGCTGGGGTTCAGCCTTCCGATTTCTACCAGCCTCGATGGAATTCTGTTGGTCATCACTGTTGTGGCGTGGACGATCAGCGGCGCCTTCAGCGAGTTGCCCAAGATTGTTCGGGACAATCGACTTGCGCTGCTACTGCCGGGTGTGTTTCTTCTGATCGCATTCGGGATGGTTCATGGGCCTGCACCGTTCGGCGAACGAGTCAGATCTCTATGGAAATACGATGACTTGTTGCTTCCGCTGGTGTTGATCCCCCTCTTTCTTGATTCGCGGGTGCGTGCGCGTGGCCTTTGGGCGTTCAGTCTCGCGATGGGCCTCACCCTGGTGATTTCGCTGGGTCTGGCTGCCGGGTGGATTCCCACAAATTCCTGGTTGCACGGCGGCCCTGCCAACGCGACAGTCTTTAAACAGCAAATTACCCACAATCTGTTGATGGCCTTTGCCGCGTTGCTCTTTGCTGAGGTCGGAAGGCAGTCCAGCGTCCCGTGGCAACGGTATGGGTTGGCTGTGTTGGCGATCGGTGCGGTCATCGACGTCTTTATGCTGGTACAGGGACGAACGGGACAGCTCGTCCTGTGCGCGCTGATTATCGTGTGGTCTATACGCTCCTTCGGGTTGCGCGGTCTGGCAGTGGGCGCGACGGCGGTCGCGATGCTGGTCGTCCTTTCCTATGCGGCGTCTCCCGTGTTCCAGAAGCGCGTGGAGAAGACGATGAAGGAATTGGAGAAGGCACAGGTCGAAACGGTCGCACCGGTCGGCTCGTCCGTCGGGCTTCGCGTGGAATGGTATCAGCGCACGGCGCAGTTGATCGCAGCCCATCCTGTCATAGGGGTGGGAACAGGCAGCTTTGCTCTCGCCTATGCCGAACTGGCCTCTGAGCCCATGGCGGTCAAGCCGGCCCACCCGCATAATCAATATCTTCTCACTGTTGCGGAATTGGGAGCCGTCGGAGCCGTGCTTCTGCCGGGATTATTTGGGATTCTTTGGTGGAAGTTTCGATCGGCTGATGCGCATCTGTATGCAGTGCTGGGCCAGGGAGTCGTGATTACGTTGGCCCTCGGCTGCGTCTTCAACTCGTTGTTGATCGATCATACCGAGGGACTCTTTTGGGGCTGGATGGTCAGCGCCGCGTTGACAGGGGCAAACGAGGGCGTCGGGGGGCGCATATGCTGAAACTTTCGGCCTATATCATCGCCTACAACGAGGCCGAGCGGATTGCCGATGCGGTCAACAGTGTCTTATGGGCGGACGAGATCGTCGTAGCCGACTCGCACAGTACCGACGGGACCGATCGGATTGCAGCTGATCTGGGGGCTCGGGTCGTCCAGATTCCGTTCCAAGGATTCGGCCATCTTCGCAATCAGGCGGTTGAGGCCTGCACCCACGACTGGGTGCTCAGCATCGATACGGACGAGCAATGTACGCCAGAGGTGCGGGATGAAATTCTGTCGCTCTTGGCAGGGAGCCCCGCGCATGATGCCTACCTTGTGCCGAGACGGAACTATTTTATGGGCGGATGGATTACCCATTCAGGGTGGTATCCCAATTTTAGGCAGCCGCAACTTTTTCGCAAAGGTGCCATGAAGTATATGGAGTTGCCCGTGCATGAAGGATATGACTTGCTGACGGCGAAGCCGGTTGGTCGACTGCAGCAGGCGATCTGGCAGATTCCGTTTCGGAGCTTTGAGGAAGTCGTCAAGAAGGCCAATCGCTATTCCACACTTGGAGCGCAGAAACTCGACAATAGGCGTGTCTCGATGGGGATGGCGTTGTTGCATGGAATCTGGTCATTTCTGAAGCACTATGTAGCCAAGCGAGGGTTCCTTGACGGCTGGGCGGGGTTCGTCATCGCGTTCGGCAATTTCGAGGGGACCTTTTACCGCTACGCAAAGCGATTCGAAACGCAGGAACAGTGGACGTTTCCCAAACAGTCCCCTTTGAGGCGGCCGGATCGCGCCTGATCGGAATGAAGACCGCGGTGATCGTGACGACCTACAATCGGCCCGATGCCCTCGCGGCAGTGCTGGAAGGGTTTTGTCATCAAAGCGACCGGGACTTTACCCTGACCGTAGCGGATGACGGATCCACGGAGCAGACGGCGGCGGTTGTCCGTTCGTTCGAGGAGCGCAACGAGATGCCGGTGGCTCATGTGTGGCAGGAGGATCGTGGGTTTCGGGCCGCAGCCATACGCAATCGGGCGGTGGCGTCGACGAACGCCGACTATATAATTTTTACAGACGGCGACTGTGTTCCGTCCCGTACTTTCGTCGAGGCGCATAAGACTCTGGCAGAACCCGGCTATTTCCTCGGCGCCAACCGGGTCTTGCTGAGCGAAGCATTCACGAGCCGCGTATTGCGTGAGCGGCTTCCGATTCACACCTGGCATTGGTTGGATTGGGTCAAAGCATGGCTGAGGCGCAATGTGAATCGCCTCCTGCCGTTGATGTCGCTTCCCGACGGAGCCTTTCGCAAGCGAACGCCCGATCGCTGGGCAGGGATCAAAACCTGCAATCTCTCCGCTTGGCGGAGCGACCTGGTGCGGGTCAATGGCCTTGATGAATCGTATGAAGGCTGGGGATTGGAAGATTCCGATCTGGTCATCCGGCTCCTCCATGCCGGGGTAAAGCACAAGAGCGCGCGATACGCGGCTCCGGTCTTTCATCTGTGGCATCACGAACAGGATCGCCGGTTTCTGCCCGAGAATCAAGAACGTCTGGATGAGTTGTTACAGTCTTCAACCGTCAGGGCCGCCGTTGGCCTGGATCGGTACGGGCAGGCGCCATCATAGAGATGGTTGGGACAGGAATCGGGCTTGCCGAGTTGTGAGCGAAATCGGCGGTAGGGTCTGAATGGTTCTCTCAATGAAGCGGACGGTCGCGAGCGCCCTGATCATCTGCACGAGGCGGATCGGAGACGTATTGTTGGCAACGCCGGTTGTGCGGTCGATCAAGGCAGCATATCCGGATGCTGCCGTCGATATGCTGGTGTTCGACGGAACGCAAGACGTGATCGCCGCGAATCCTGACATCCGTCGAATCTGGACGATCGCCGAACGTGCGACGATCAGGGCTCAGTTGGCGATGGTGCGCTCACTTTGGCGACGATACGATGTGGCGCTGTCAGTCTTTGGTGGTGATCGTCCCATCTTGTTTGCTTGCCTTGCCGGGCGATATCGGATCGGAACGTTGGGGCCGTACAATAACTCCTGGTGGAAGCGGAGACTGTTGAATGTATGGGTGCCGTTCGATCGAGTGGGGACTCATACTGTGGCGATGAATCTTCGCCTGCTCGAACCATTGGGGATTGAACCCTGCGCCGCACCAGTCGTCGGATGGATGCGCGCGGATGAAGAGGCCGCTGAACAATTGTTCAGGGGGGCGAGCAGTGGTCGGCGGTACGCCGTGTTGCACGTGTCGCCGAAATTCGCCTATAAGATGTGGACCGCAGCAGGGTGGGCCGGGCTCGGACGGTGGCTGACGGATCAAGGGTTAACGGTGGTGGTGGCAGGCGGAGACGGACCGGCTGAGCGAGCCTATTGCGAGGATGTCACCCGGCGATTGCCGGTGGGATCGGTGAATCTCGCGGGCCAAATGAGGCTTCCGGCGCTTGGCTATCTCTTGAGCCGCGCCGCGCTCTATGTGGGGACGGACACGGCGGTGAGCCATATGGCGGCGGCTGTTGGCACTCCGACCGTCGTGCTTTTTGGTCCGTCAAGTCCGGTCAAGTGGGGCCCGTGGCCAAAGGACTTTACGGCGTCCGGTAGCAATCCTTGGAAAATCAAGGGATCGCAGCGGCAGGGCAATGTCTGGCTGCTTCAGGGAGAAGGAGACTGTGTCCCCTGTCTCGCTGAAGGCTGTGGACGTCATATCAACAGCGTGAGCGACTGCCTGCAGAACTTGTCGGTTGACCGTGTGATTCAAGCCGCTGAACAGATGCTGGTGACTCGAGAAGATCGACGGGACATGACGGCTGTCCGGTGAGGTCGATCCTGTTGCTTGCGAAGACCGTCCTCTGAGTATGAAGCACATCGCCGCACAACTGTTCCATGCAATCGCCCGACGATACGGGCAGCAGCTGCTCGATTACCGTTCGCTGGTCGTCATCGGCACACAGGTGACCCTCATTATGGCCGCCAATCTCACCGCCTTCGAGCTGCGATTCGACGCCGACGTGCCTCCCCAGTACCGATTGATGATGTGGCGGCATCTCCCTCTGGTCTTATTGGTCTTTGGCTCAGGACTGTGGGTCTTTGGGATTCAGCGCGGACTCTGGCGCTACGTCGGCCTTCACGATTTGGGAAGGATTCTCTGGGCATCGCTCGCCGGGGCGATGGTCCTTTACGGAGTGACGCACCTGTTGCTCGGAAACACGGGCTACCCTCGTTCGGTCATTATTCTGACAGGCGTATTGAGCGGATTGTACTTAGCTGGTATCCGTTTGGCCGTACGCTGGTTCCGAGAGTG
>JABMDG010000216.1 GCA_015904045.1 Nitrospira sp. | reverse complement strand
TCAGGCGGGAGCCCCGGAAGACTGTCCGGCAAATAATCGGTCGCCAGCGCCCAAGTCAACAGGAAAAAGATCGCAAACCACGACGCATGGACGCGAATGGGAATCCCCAGCGCATATCCGATTTGCCAGGACGGTACTCGCATGGCAATTACCGTACCAGCCCGATGCGCGATGGGTCAATTCGCCCGCATTCAGGTATACTAGAATTCATGCGCCGGCGATTACCCGTTTGGCTATGGAGCCTCCTTCACCTCATCAGTCTGTCGCTCGTTGTTCCAGCAATGAGCCCGGCGCAAGTCATCAAATCCGGTCCGCCGGCTTGTCCGGGGGTTGCGCTGACCTTTGACCTCTGTCCTGTGAAGAAGGGCTCAGGCTACGATAAGTCTTTGATGGACTATTTGATTGAGCACCGAATTCCTTCTACGTTCTTCATGTCCGGCAAATGGATAACCAAACATGAGGAGGAAACGGACCAGTTGCTCGGCATCGGGTTCTTCGAGGTCGGCACTCACGGGGAAGTGCATGCCCATCTGCCGATGCATAGTGCCGACGAGCAACGAGAAGAGATTCTCGGTCCGGTCAGAATCCTGCGCGAACACTATGCCCATCACGCGACATTGTTCCGGCCTCCCTATGGGGAGTACAACGACATGACCGTCGACGTCGTCAAAGCGCTGGGTCTCCAATTCATCCAATGGAACATCGAATCCGGTGATCCGGACCCCACCCTGTCGGCTGAACAAATCCTGAACCGTGTTGCCAAGCGCGCGAAACCGGGCAGCATCATCGTGTTTCATGCCAACGGGAAGGGCAAGCAAACCCGCCAGGTCATCGAGCGACTCACCACCGATATCTTCCCGCACAAGGGGCTCACCCCCATGACCGTCAGCGACCTGCTGAATTGCAAGCAGCCGGCCCGATGAAGACACCGCGCATCTGGGCCATGCAGCCTGAAGATCGCGAAGCGGTCGTCCAGCTGCTGGGCGCATCGGATCCGTGGACGACACTTGGCTACACGGCAGCGGACTGGGATCGCGTGTTTTGCCCGATCCCTCAGGGGCGAGACAGTTATGTGGCCGAATTCGATGGCCGGGTGGCAGGCATCGCCGTCGTCAGGCAAAAGTTCCTGTTAGGCGACTATCTGGAACTCTTGGGTGTGGCTGGGTGGGCAAGACAACAAGGTATCGGGAGTCAGCTCCTGATCCACGTCGAACAGCTCGTCTTTGGTAGGACAAAGAACCTCTTCGCCTGCGTCTCGGACTTCAATTTGGATGCTCGCAAGTTTTACAAGAAGATGGGCTATCAGGAAATCGGCCCCATGCCGAATCTCTTGACTCCCGGGAAGGCGGAAATTTTTCTCAGAAAGACCCTGGGGCCTACTCGAACATGACTTCGCTCACGGCCGCGGCTGACTATCGTGACCTCGCGGTAATGTTGTGCCGACACCCAACCAGAAACTGACTGCGCTCGGACTCGATGGGCAAGGCACGGACCCAGCAGATTTCGTACACCATTGTCGAGCGATGCCACCCAAGCTGAGGATTGTACAGGGCGATTAATTGCCGAACTTGCGGAGGTTCACTCATCAAGAGCAGAATGCCGTGTGCGCTTCGATTCAGGCTGAGGACTTTGCCCTCCACCACCGCCTCCGCCCCTGCGGTGCGCGATTCGTATATCTCGTAAGTATACCAATGGCGATCCTCGACCCGGGCTTCACGACGCCGATTGAAAGGGGGAAAGGACTGCTCCACGCTTGGGGAGGCGTCAGTTTCAACGGGACGACTGGTCATCGTGTTGTCTCCAGGCTTCAGGCCGTCCATGGATGAGGAAGTATTACGAGCAAAAGCCGTACCGACGCCGCCTTCTCTCGACATCCGTGTAATAACGGCATTCTCTGAGTGAACCGAACAGCCGGAGCGAAGGGAAACACCTACTCGCCGCGATGCGTTTCCCTACAGATGGGGGAACTGAATGGACTACGCCAGTCGCCGGCACGCCGCCCATCCGCTCCCACCGATCGATTGCGCGTGATGCATGCGCACTCCTTCATCGCATACACTTGCTCCACTCTTTCCTCATTGATTTGCCCTTGTTCCATCCGTTGATCCTATACGACTTCTTTCACGCTCAATGATACACGCCAATTTCTTTTCACCGGCCCCCGGTTAATATCTCGTCGATTTGCAAGGCATTCTCTCTCCCGTCCCACTACGGCACGCGTTGGAGTCGCGACGCAAGGACCAACCCGTTGGGAGATTTTTGCTCCCATGATTTCT
>JABMDG010000215.1 GCA_015904045.1 Nitrospira sp. | reverse complement strand
GGAGCGCAAGCTGGTGCGGATTGTCGGCCGCAAAGAAGTGCCGGGCCGCCCGATCATGTATGGGACCACAAAGTATTTCCTCGAACATTTTGGGCTGAATGATCTGTCGCAGCTGCCGCCGCTTCGGGAATTCAAGGAGCTGGGCGAATCGGAGCAGGCCATGCTGCCGATGGACGACGGCGAGCGACTCACGACGAATGGTGTCATCGAGGCGACGGATACCCCGGTTGTTCAGGTCGTGTTCGACCAGAATGCGGATTCATCTGAAACGACGGCCGAAGCGCCGGACGAGACGGGCGCCCCTCTGTCTGTAGACCCCGACACGTCCCTTCTCGACGAACCGGTCCAGCAGGTCTAGCAGGATGGGAGAAAAACCAGCTAGCGGCGAATGACCCGTTGCCGCAGGTGTCCACGCATTTTCTCGTATCGCCGTCGCGGATCCTCAAGATTCAGCGACCGGTGGAGAGCCCTCGCCAGATCCAGGCCCAACTCGACGCCTTTGCTGGTGCAAGGTGAAGCATTGGCCCCAGCCTTGTGATGCCCCTGTACAGATTCCACAGATGGTTTCGGCGGGACGCCCGAATGCGAGCGCGGGCGATCATCTTCGCGGCTACAACACTCATCCTGACCGGTCTCTCCACTCACAGCCGGGCGGGAGACCTGTTCACAGGCTTTCAAATGGACAGCCGTGGCCAGTATTTCAGCTACTTGGGCGTGCGCGTGCCGGTTGTGCGACTGAGCGGGGAAACCATCGTCTTCGTGCAGGCAACCTCGGCAGCACTTGGGTACAGCAGTAGAAGCGCCGGGCAGTTGGTGGATTCGAATGCGCAGTTCATCGTGCCTTCGATTGGCCTGTCGCGGTCATTCGGCCGGTGGACGGTCTTGGCCTTGGGCGGCCCGCAACTGCGGCGGCTCGAGGAGGAACGGCTGAACGCGAGCCCCCGGATCGATCATCAGATCGGCGCCTATGGCCAAGTCGAAGCTCTGTATTGGACTGAGAGGGGCAGCCTCCAGGCCATTGGATCGTATGCCGATCTGGACAACTATTTCTGGGGGCGTCTGCGCGGGAAACTGCCGGTCCTCAAGTCCGATCAGGGATGCTGTTCTCTATTGGTAGGATGGGATATCGCCGGGATGGGCAATGCCGACTTCCGTGCCGTGCAAACCGGCCCGGTGATCGAGGTGCCGGTCGGCAAGGTCTCCCTGCTCGCCAAGGGCGGATATGAAAACAGCAACTCCTTCCACAGTGGCGGGTACGGAGGCGCGGAGCTCTACGTTCCGTTTTAGCCGTGGACGGTTAGGAGCGGTCCGCTCACCCTGGCCCAGCCTGACGGCTTTACCAGATGGAAGGTCAAGGACTGACCCCTCCCCATGACCCCGTTTCACTCTGCTTGACGTTTCACGGGCTGGATGGCGGAGCCTCGTAAATGTGCCAGATGGGATCGGTGGGATCACGTCGAGGGACGTCGGAGTCGCGACACCGGATTTCTCGCTTCCAGATGGGGCCGACAGACAAGCCAGGAATACAGGATTCGGTCAAGGTGGCCTCGACAATCAACGTTTCTTTGCGAACCTTGATATTGCCTCCGTGCAATCGATCTTGAATGACCAAGAGGCACGAAACATTGGGGTTAGCCTCCTCGGTGCCGTAGCCTTCACAGACCAGCTTGGGCTGAATAGTGAGCCGTCGCTTGCCACCAACGGCCATGCCGTTGAGGCCCAGTATAATTCCTCGCTGCTGGGTGCTCAGCAAGCCATCTTCGCGCAAACTGTCGTGGATGAACGCATATCCTTGCATCCCGAAATAGTTGATGGCTGGCCCGCGATAGATAGGCTGGCCGTTCCCATCAGCATAGCGGACTTCAATATCGGCCGTGACTTTTCTACCGAGAGCGGCCACGGGGCCTTCACCGATCTTGATATCCTCAATCTTGAGAGATTCCCGCTTGAATCGCTCAAACTCGACTCGCGCTTGTAGCGTGAGGGGGTAGGGTTGATAGAGTCCAACCTCTTCTTCAACAGGACAGCCGACTTGACTCAGGGCAATAATGAGGACAAGCAGCAGGCGGGTGAACATTTCTCCTCATTCGGCACCCCAACCTTACCGCCGGTTCGGCAGGTCGTCCACAACTCCCTGGCTTTCAGCTTCGAGACGCCATTCGTCAATGGTCATTCGCAACGCCTCGCCGCAGGCGGTCATTCGGTTCAGAAGATTCAAGGTTGACGAATGACAGCTGATCAACTCGCCCTGCTCAACCTCGCCACGATCACCATAGCGAACTTGAACGACGACCGTGGCCGTATATGACGCCATAGCGATTTGACGAGCGGTCCGGCAGATACTTACATCGGTGGAAAAGCTTGGCGGCATTCGCTATCATGACAGCGGTTGCTCTCCGGAGGTCTCGACGAATGGCGGGTGTGCTCACATATCCACCGGTCACAGACCAACTCCTCGCGGAAGTCGTTCGTCGCATTCTCACTATTGGCTCTCCCATCAAGATCGTCCTGTTCGGCTCCCATGCGAAAGGCGCTGCCCGTCCTGACAGCGATTTGGACCTGCTCATCATTGAAGAGTCCAACCTGCCCCGCTACCGTCGTTCGGGACGGTATCGGCGGGTGCTCAGCGGCGTGTTTCCTGCCAAGGATATTGTCGTCTGGACTCCCCAAGAAGCTGAAGAATGGAAGGCTGTCCCCAATGCCTTCATCTCCACCGTGTTGGCCGAAGGCAAGCTGCTTTATGAAAGATAAGTCGGCCCTGGCTCGTGGATGGTTCCTGAAGGCCGACAGCGATCTTGCGGATGCCCGACGCACGACTGCCAGTGAAGGTCCCTACGACACCGCCTGTTTCCATGCGCAGCAAGCTGTCGAGAAGTATTTGAAAGGTGTGCTTGCCTGGAGAGGCCTGGAGATTCCTCGCACGCACGACTTGGAGGAACTTCAACGTTTGTGTGTTCAGCTTGAGTCGTGGCCGGAGCTTGCAGCCTGCGACCTCACGGAACTCACGGCGTATGCGGTTGAACTTCGTTACGACGCGGAATTCTGGCCGCCGCAGCCAACGGCTGCCGACGCTGTCAGATTGGCTGAGCACGTGCGCGCCTGCATGCTCGTTCATATGCCTCCCGACACCCGACCGTAAGGCATTACTGAGACTCGACCGCTAACCTCACTCCTCGCCGTCATCCCGCAGATTCGGCCGGAATTCGCCCATCCAAAAAACTGGGAGAAGAAAACGGCTGACTTTCCGGCGATGTTTGGGGTTGCCCGTGTGGTGTCCCTCCCCTGTGTCCGGGATTGGAAGGCACCGACGATCAAAACAGTTGCGCTATGAGCCCTCATCGCGATTCCGTTTCTTGACTCTCTTTCCGG
>JABMDG010000214.1 GCA_015904045.1 Nitrospira sp. | reverse complement strand
TTCATCCTGTCTCTGCTGCCGGCTGCTGCACACGCGGTGACCGGTGATGAGGCTACACACGAGAGTGACCACGAGGAGGACGTGCTTGAGTTGCCGGAGGTCCATGTCCATGGCCTGCCGTTGAACAAGGACCAGCAACAGGGGCCGGTGGCTAAGTCGACGCCCTGGCCGGCGATCCCGACTGCGCTCGAAGGCCAGGAATTGGACGATTGGATGAAGGCTCGCGTGCTGGTCTCCCGGGAGGCCAAGGTGACAGTGGTCGTTCTCGAACCCTGCAAACATCGGGAATTGACGAGAGCTGGAATGACGGCACTCGGGAAATGGACATTCGATCCTCAGATGAAAGGCGACGATCCTATCGACGGCGAATTGACCGTCCGCATTCATTTCCGCACACGCTGACGCTGCACGGTATCGATGGCTATTGCAGTACAGCGGATAGCTCGGCGAGACCCATTCCGAACAACCAGATAGACCAGATAAACGAGATAGACAAGACAGACCGCTTTTGAACTTGACGGTTGACGAATGACGGTTGACGCTTTATCGTCTCACACATGAGTGTGGACGAATCCCTCTTCTTCGCCATCAACGGGCTCGCCGGCCGGTCACAGGTTGTTGATCAATTCTTTCTTCTGCTGGGAAACCGCAGCACGCTGTATTTTCCTGGGGCGCTTGCTATTGGGTACTGGATTTGGGCGAAACACTGGGAAGCCTTCCTGGGAGGGCCGGTGCTAGCCGGTGCGGTTGGTCTCTCGGATTTTTTGGGGGGGCAGCTCAAGTGGCTGTTTGAACGTGTCCGGCCCTGCCGTGCATTGAGCCAAGCGATCAGCGTAGAACCGGGCGGCTGTGGGGGCCTCTTCAGTTTTCCGTCCAACCATGCCATCAACACTGCCGCGGCGGCTGCGTTCATTCAGGTGCTGTATCCCCGATCCGGGTGGATCAGTTGGCCGATTGTCGGGTTGATCGGGCTCGCCCGCGTGTATGTGGGGGCGCACTATGTGACGGATGTGCTCGGCGGTTGGCTGATTGGCGGAGCAATTGGCGGGGGTGCCGCGTGGCTTTTGTTGCAGTGGTCGGTCTTCAAGAAAAAGACGGCATCGGCGCTCTCCAAACCGATGAACGAAGCAGGGGCCAGTTCCTCCTAGCGGGCTGGGTGTGTTCTACCGAGCTTCGACACAATCCAGCAAACTCCTTCCCAACGTATCCACATCGTACCCTCGGCCAATTAGCACAACCGCTGGTTCCGGCTCGTCCAGCAGCATGATGGGCGCAGTCGTGGGTTGGCCCGGCGGTGCATATTGAAATTCCTGTAACTCCGGCTCATTCACAAATCGGAAATATCCCTTCGCCCGTTCAAGCTCTTTAGGAAGGGTCTTCAGCCAGGCGAGAAAACGGGCGCGATTGAGTGGACCCACCAGTCGGATTGTTGTGGCGATCGGATGGTAGGCGGCTTGATGACGACTGCCGGACAGGGAGGGTGAAGCAAAGGTCACATTGGTCGGCGCTGCCGGCTTGACCGATGCCCGCGGAGCTAACAGCGCGGTGGGATCGAGGCGGGCATGCGACGTCTCCCACAGCCGCGCATAGGGATTCAATTTGATGATCGAATCTCTAAACCTCTCCCAGTGCATCGGCACGTAGAGATCACGTTTGTTGAGGATCACCTCATCCGCGCAACGGATGGCCTGTGCCGTCACATAGGCGCTGGAGTGGCTGTCGTCCGTGGACACGGGGTGAAGCAACGCGATTACCCGTTCGAGCGAAGCCAGCCGGGCCGTATAGAGATCTGTGACGGCATCGATCACTTCCGCCGGGTCGGCCAGGCCGGAACATTCCAAAATCACAACATCCGACGCATAGTCCTGCACGAGTTGGGCGAGGCCCCAGGAGAGGTCTTCCTTCGTGTCGCAGCACACGCAGCCCCCCGCGAGGTTCATGACTTGCTCGGCGAGGCTGCCGGCGCGCGGGCCGTCGATGCTAATCTCACCGGCCTCGTTCATCAGCACGCCGGCCCGCTTCCCCTGCGATTTCCAATGTTCCAGTAAACGCATGAGCAGTGTCGTCTTTCCGGCGCCGAGCGAACCGCAGAGCAGATAGAAGGGAACAGGCATGGTGTCATCCAGTTGAAATAGCCGCTCGTCGAGAGCCGAGGGTTGTATTGTACCGAGAGGGGCGGTCGCTGGAAAGGTCAATGGTGGTGCGCAAACACGTCGGCATCGTGGTGGTGGTCGGTCAGCTTGCGGAGATCGCAATGGATGTCGTCGTGGTCGCAGCACTCGGTTTCCAGCTGGATGGTCATGTGTTTGATGCCGAAATCCACGGTAATGCGCGTTTGGATGACGTGCAGCAGGTCCAGGGAGGAGTCGGTCCGATCGATCATGACGTGGGCGGTGAGCATGACCAAGCGTGGTTCTACCGCCCAAATATGGAGATCGTGGACGTTCTTCACGCCGGGAATCGATTCAACGGTTGCGGCGACGTGTGAGGCGCTAATCGTTGGAGGCGTGGATTCCAGCAGTACGTCGAGGGATTCCTTGAACAGGGGCCACGCGCCATGCGCGATGACGCCCACGACGAGGAGACTGATCAGTGGGTCGAGAATGTTCCAGCCTGTCAGGAGAATTGCGCCGCCGCTGAGGACGACCCCTAAGGACACCCACGCATCACCCAACATATGCCAAAAGGCGCTGCGGATGTTCAGATCGTCCTTCGCGCCTCGCTGGAGAAGCAGTGCGATGCCGAGATTGGCCACGAAGCTTCCAGCCGCAATTCCCATAATCCATCCGCCGTCCACGGGTACCGTCTGCCAGAGCCTTTTCATGGCGATGAGCGCAATGCCGAGCGCGGTCAACAGCAGGATGAACGAGTTGAGAAATGCCGCAATGACACCGGCGCGGTGGTAGCCGAATGTGCGGGTTTCGCTCGACGGTCGTCTGGTGATGAGGTGAGCGTAG
>JABMDG010000213.1 GCA_015904045.1 Nitrospira sp. | reverse complement strand
CGGCGGGGACTGCTGTTCGCCGCGGGCCTGATCACCGGTGAAGCCTTGATGGGCATTCTGCTGGCGTTGCCGATCGCCCTGGTTGCCCTCTGGCCTGCCTTCAGCGCCGATCCGTTTACCCTCTTCGATAGGCCTCCGTTGGGCGGCTGGCCCGGCCTTGTGATCGTGACGATGGTGGGAGTGGCCCTGTATCGCATCGCGACCGGATCTCCGCGGAATCGGTAATGCCGTGAAGCTGTATCCGATGTTGGGCCAACACCGGCGGCATCCGATCGCAGGCAAGAAGCCCGGATCGCGAAGCCGGGTTCACTGCCACGCGCGCCGGCCTTTTTTCAACAATGCGGTCAATTTCGGCTTGAGGCGCGCGAGCACGTCGTGGCGGCGTTGGCGCTGGCGTTCGACCATGCGTCCCGCCATGAATCCGGCGCGGACGCTGGTTGACTGTTTGAGGAATGCGCGGATGTAGGTTTCCGCTGTAAAAGAATCTTGGTAGCTTCCCAGGAGGTCCTGAACCGCTCGCGCTTGCTTCATAAAGCGTGTGGCCCGCTTGCCGACCGACCACATCGCCAGTTCCGCGGCATAGCGGGCGCGTTTCGTCTTGATACGAATCTTATGGAGGACAGCCTGATTCGGCGACGAAGGCAGGCTGTGAATCACCCGTCGCAATTTCTTGAATTCCCGCTTCGCAAGGTCGTGCAACGTCACGGTCGTGTTCACGATGGATGGATCACCGGCGGCCTGTTGAACCCGCCGCACCAGGTCGAAATAGCGGGCGCTGTTCAGTTCGCTCTGCACCAGCTGCTGGACCCGCTCCCGTTGGGTCCGGAGATGGGCGATGAACTGTGCCAGCGGCTTCCGATCCCTCGCGTCCAGACGTGAAGACTCTTGCTCAAAATAGGCGAGTTGCACGTCGAGGTCACGGGCCTGGGCCAGGAACTCGCTGAGCCAGGCCAATTCGTTCTCGAGGGCCTGGGCCCAGTCCGGCGACAGCACCGGTTCGGCGGCCCGCAGGACCGCGCGGAGCCGCCTCGTGGCGACGCGCATCTGATGGAGGCTCTCGCTCTGCAACCCCAGCCTGGTGCCGGGGTCATGCGCCAACAGCCAGCGGACATGTTGTGTCAACGCCCACTTCACGTGGTCGATGATCGGCGCATCCGTCTCGGGCGGCCGAGCCGGAGCGGGCGCCGGCAACGAGAGCGCGCGAAACAATTTCGGCCGCCCGTCGTGGTCTCGTGCGCCGGCCTGGCGGAGCCGCTGTTCCAGATCCTGCATCGCTCGGTCGTCGTCGGCGAGTTGCTCGATTTCAAGTTCACAGAATCGCTGGATGACCAGACCGTTCTTCACGACCGACACATGGTCGAGGACGATCTCGGCAACCGGACTCCCCCGCTGCCGTACGCGAACCCCCGTCCGCCACACCCGCAAGGTTGCAACAGGGGCCAGTTTGCGTTGTCCCACGTGAAGGACAAGCAGATCACAAAGCGACGCCGGTGGACGCTGGTGTTGGTCGACAACCTCGACCTCTTGTCGGTCCTCACACAAGGGAAGCTTGAGTTGCCATGCCTTTTTGCCCTGTTCGACCCGATGCCGCAACGTGATGCGCGCGATGGTCAGATCGTGCGAAGCGGTGTCGTAATAGGTGGAGGTCAAGAGCTTTCTCGGCAGCGGAGTGCCGAGGCGCGGGGGCAGGCGGAAGTCGGCATCGACGGATAACTTGATTTCGTGTTCGATCGTGGATGACATGGGTTGAGGGCGAACGGCAGCGGGGCGGTCGGATCGAGGCATCGCGGGGCCCTTTCGCTACGGCAACTTTCGTCGCTCGTATCTCGTGAAGCGTGAAGCGCAAGCGAGCATGACATAGAAAGGTCTTTGACTGCGAGAGGCGTACGACACGTCACGAGATAGACAGTTACGCGGTGTTGTCATGAACCATCATGAATCATGCGGGCTAAGAGTGAGCACCGGACTGAAGGAGGGGCCAGAGTGAGCCGAGCAGCTCAAAACTGGTAGGACACGTCGGCGACGGTGTGGCTGTTTGGCAGCGGTGTCGTTGCGCTTGTGGGTCTCGCACGGCGGAACGGCCTGTTCGACACGCAATCTGTACCGAGGTTTCAACGGAACCGGCTCAGGCGTGGGCGCCAGAGCCGGTTCCTGTTTCCTCCCTCCCTCGATTTGTAACACCATCTTACCATCCCGTCCTTGACACCATCCCAGCCCGTTCTTTAGGCTCCAGCAACTCCGATTTGCCTCGTTCCGACGGGTGACATCAGTGGCCAAGCTTGCGGTTATCGATATCGGGACCAACTCCATTCACTTGGTGCTGGCAGAGATCCTGCCGGATGCCAGCTACAAGATCCTCGATCGTTTCAAAGACATGACGCGGCTTGGAGACGGAGCCTTTGCCACCAGGCGGCTCTCCGACGCTGCCATCGCCCGCGCGCTGAATACCCTGAAAACCCTTGTCACCCTTGCCCGCAACAAAGGGTTCGATCGCATCGTCGCCACGGCCACGAGCGCCGTGCGCGAGGCTCGCAACGGCGGAGACTTCGTGAACCAGGTGGCGGAACAGACCGGGCTGACCGTCCGGGTGATCAGCGGAACCGAGGAGGCCCGCCTCATCTTTTTGGGCGTCAAGCACAGCATCGCGCTTCCGGAAGAGCCGGCCTTGGTCGTCGATGTCGGCGGCGGGTCGGTGGAACTAATCGTGGGGAACCGGGAGGCCATGCTCCATGCGAAAAGCCTCAAGCTCGGGGCGATCCGCCTCCTCGATCAGTTTCTGCTCAAGGCTCCGGCCCCGCCTCCGATGTTGCGTGCGCTCGAAGAGGCGGTTACCGGGCACCTCAAAGCGGCGATCAACACCTTCAAAACCAAGACCTTCGATTCCGTCATCGCTACGTCCGGCATGGCCGGCAACCTGGCCGACATCATCTGCCTCAAACAGACCGGGCGGCCCCTGCC
>JABMDG010000212.1 GCA_015904045.1 Nitrospira sp. | reverse complement strand
GGCGCGATGAGCTCGATCTCAGGCGGCTCGCTCGAGGTCTGGTATGACTCCGATATCGGCGAGGGCCTGTACCGTGGTGTACCAGTGGTCTACAAGGCGCCCGGTGCGTGGCTGGCCCACTATTGATCCAGTTGACCGGAAGAGGAGGACCATCATGGCCGTTGCACAACAAGGGGCGCCGGTTTTCCAGACAAGTGAGATGTTCACAGCCGGGGCGGGGAAGGCAGCCGCGTCACCTCAGTTCAGACAGACGTGGGAACGCAGTGTACGAGACTATCTGGTCTTTCGTAGCGTGGTGAAGCAAGTCGAACTGGACATGGCGATTGAACAGGTCGTCGCTCAGAACCTTGATCTGGAGTCTGTGCTGCTCCATCAGCAGCGGCGGTCTCGGCAAGAACTCGGGTTGGCTCTGAGTCAATACTACCGATGTCCGTTCATGGCGTTCGATGAGCGCATGGCCTTTGAACCGAGCCTCCTGAAGAATCTGAGCCGCGATTATCTGAAAGCCAACGCTTGGATTCCGATGCGCCGAGAGGGGAACGAGATACATGTCCTCAGCAACGATCCGCACAATTTGGAGAAGAGACGTGATATCCAGCAAGCCTTCCCCGGTGCCAGCATCAAGCTGGTGGTCGGACTGCGGTGCGACATCGAGATGTATCTAAAGCACGCGACGAGCCGGTCAGGCGGAGCCCCTTTGGCGGACATTCTGGAGAAGCTGGCTGAAGAGGGCGGACAGGAGAGAATCAGCCAAGTCGAGCTTGTCGGAGTGAATGAGAATGATTCCATCATCGCTCAGTTGGTCAATCATGTCATTGCGGAGGCCTACCGGTTGGGGGCGTCTGACATTCACGTCGAGCCGTCCGCCGGGCACAAAGATACCACGGTGCGATTTCGCGTCGACGGTACCTGCTTCACACCCATGCGCATTCCCGCGCCGTACCGCCGGGCGGTGGTCTCACGGATCAAAATCATGGCGAACTTGGATATCGCGGAGAGCCGGAAGCCGCAAGACGGGAAGATCGCCTATCGGCCGTCAAAGGATCGGGAAATCGAGCTCCGCGTCGCCACGTTGCCGACATCAGGAGGGATTGAGGACGTGGTGCTGCGTTTGTTGACTGCAAAAGAGCCGATGCAACTGGATGGGATGGGGCTCGCCCCGAGCATGCGTGACGCCATTGCGACGATCGCCCGGAAACCCTATGGCATCTTCCTCTGCGTAGGACCGACGGGATCGGGCAAGACCACCACGCTGCACGCGGTGCTCCAATCCATCAACACCGATGAGCGGAAGATCTGGACGGCTGAAGATCCGATTGAAATCACGCAGGACGGCTTGCGACAAGTGCAGATCCATCCAAAAATCGGACTGACGTTTGCGTCGGCGATGCGAGCGTTTCTACGCGCTGACCCGGACGTCATCATGATCGGGGAAATGCGGGACAAAGAGACGGCTGATGTGGCCATCGAAGCCTCGCTGACCGGACATCTGGTGTTGAGCACATTGCACACCAACAGTGCGGTAGAAACTGTCGTGCGGCTGCTGGACCTTGGTTGCGACCCCTTCAATTTCGCCGACGCCATGTTGGGAGTGCTGGCACAGCGCTTGTGCAAGCGGCTTTGTTCCGGCTGCAAAGAAGCGTATCCCGCATCGCGGCAGGAGCATGACGAACTCGTCCACGGCTATGGGGCGGATGGATGGTCATCGCTGGGACTTGAAGAAGCAGCGGCGGTCCGGCTCTATCGAGGACGCGGTTGCGATCTGTGCAATCACACCGGATTCAAAGGCCGTGTGGCAATTCATGAATTGTTGCTGGGATCGGATGACATGAAGGGCCTCGTGCAAGGCCGAGCCAAAACCTCGATCCTCTTTCAGCAGGCAAAGCAGGAGGGGATGAGGACCTTAGTGCAGGATGGCATTCGAAAAGTGCTGCAAGGCGACACCACCTATCGGCAAGTACGGGCCGTGGCGTTGAAATAGTCGAGGGATAGGCATCTCAATGGTGCTCAGCTTATGAGGTCTCTGCGTTGCAAGCCGATAAGTGATCTGAGTTCTTCGGTTGGGGACGGGCAGGCATTCCATCGTGGGAATGCCTGCCCTGGTAGAGACGCTGGCACACGGCCAGGGGGGAACCGCTTAGCAGCCAGGAGTGCAGCTGGGAGCTCCCTGAAAGCTTGTAGCATTCTGCCACGTTGCCATTCTTCCTTTCCCACCCACGACACCTGACGAGATTCCACTGGCAGTAGTGGCTTCACCGCTCAAGATACCTGACGAGGTTCCAGTGGCCGTATTGCTTACACCGCTTACGACAGCAGAGTAGGTACCGGTGATTTTGTTGGCGACTCCGAAAACCAACCCTCCATAAGAACTGAAGCTGTTCTGGCTGCCTCCCACAAGGTTGTGCGAGCCGGTCCGCACTTGCGCAGAGTTGGCTTCGTTGTAACCGATAATCAGATTTCCCAAGCCCGACGTTGTATCAGCTGTCGTGTCAGCACCGCTTTGCACATGAACGTTCACATGATGAAAGACGACATGAGGTCCTTTCACTCCATTCATGTCATTGGTATTGACCGACACGTACTTTTCTAGTCCCGGAATCATCTTCTTTTCAAGGTCGCCCATTTTGGTTTCTACCATCAAAGTCTTGCCATCGAGAGTTGTCACCTTGCCGTCCAAAGTCAGGACTTTTCCATCCAGGGTCGTCACTTGGTTCTGCAAGGATTGCATGGCTTGGAGCAAGGTCTCGGGGTCGAACGAAGCCATACTCGCCACTTTTGTCTCTAGTGCGGCGACCCGTGATTCCAGAGTTTGGATGGAACCAGGCACCCCGCCGCCATTGTGTTGGTGCTGTCTGTGGTCTTTCAGTTTTTCCCGAAGGTCGGCTACCTTTTCTTTCAGGTCTTGAATACGTTGTTGATTGATCAGACGGTGTTTATGAGAGTCGCCTGCCCAGCCCAGGCTGGGTGCGGCGAAAAGTGCCAGGGCCATGCAACTCACAAGGATAGCTTGTCGGCAACGGCCGCTGCCACTTTTCTTCATGATCGTCACATGCGAGACATCCGGTGAGATGTGTGTAACCATGGTCAATACCCCTCCTAGTTAAATAAGGCTCCGTTCTCTCGCCAACAGTCTCTCTGTCATCCTGCGCAAACGGAATGTAGCCAGTTCTGGCTGGCTAAAGCGCAAAGGCTATGCCGTCTCGGTATTACAACGGTTTGGGGTGGTCCGATTCCTGCTCATGTTTGAGGATCGAGGGACAAAAGGGACAGAAAATGTGCCCATTCCTGACAAGAAACGACCAATTTCTAGACTTCAGCCGGGCAAGAATTCCATGCAAGAGATGTTGACCTGGGGGCGCCTCAAGAAAATGTGCTCCAACGGCAAAGAGGTCTATCAAGTACTCAGTGCTGTGCAGTCAACTAAGAGCAGATCAAGCGGAGTCGGCCAAACTCTGGTCCATCCAATTCCACGGCCTTACCGCTCTGTCTTCTAGGGAATGAAAGGGCAGAGCAGGTACAAGAATCGTACAGTCCGGCCGACGAAAATTGTCGTCGGTTTGCGCAGAAAACGGCCAGACTGGAACGAGGTAATGCATCAGTCGTGTCATGAAATCATGTGGTTAGAGCGTGGCGGGACCATGTCGATGTCGGCG
>JABMDG010000211.1 GCA_015904045.1 Nitrospira sp. | reverse complement strand
GTTGCTCCTGCCTCCGAGTGCGTTCTTTCTGATCGGCATGATCATTTGGGTGGTGCGTTCCTGGAAACCGGCGCAAGTGGAGCAACCTGAATACAAGATCTATCACGCGCCCCGTCCGGAGGTGGCCTCATAATGGACCTGGTCAATCTGTTTATCAAAGCGGTCTTCGTCGAGAATCTGGCGCTGACGTTTTTCCTCGGCATGTGCACGTTCCTGGCCGTCTCGAAAAAAATCGGCACGGCGCTCGGACTCGGCATCGCGGTGGTCGTCGTCCAAAGTCTGACCATCCCGATCAATAATCTGATCTACCAGTTTCTGATCAAGGATCGCGCGCTGGCATGGGCGGGGCTCCCTGAGATCAGTCTGGATTTCCTTGGGCTTATCACCTACATCAGCGTCATTGCGGCGGTCGTACAGGTCTTGGAAATGTTTCTCGACCGATACGTCCCGTCACTGTACAACTCGCTGGGAATCTTTCTGCCGCTCATTACCGTCAACTGCGCCATTCTCGGAGGCTGTCTGTTTATGGTCGAACGGGACTATAACTTCAGCGAGAGCGTCACCTATGGGGTGGCCTCAGGTGTCGGGTGGGCGCTCGCGATCGTGGCAATGGCAGGGGTGCGTGAGAAACTCAAGTATTCCGACATCCCCGAAGGGTTGCAGGGACTGGGTGTGACGTTCGTTACCGCAGGGTTGATGGCCCTGGGGTTCATGGCCTTTTCTGGAATTCAACTCTGAATTTGATAAGAGGCCGCGTATGATCGAGATCATACTGGGAGTCGGTGTGTTCACCGGGTTCGTCCTCCTTCTCGCCGTCTTCATTCTGAGTGCGCGCTCGAAACTTGTGGCCAGTGGCAACGTCACGATCACGATCAACGAGAAGAAATCGATCGAGACGCCGATCGGAGGCAAGTTGCTCAATGCGCTTGGCAACGCCAAGATTTTTGTCAGTTCCGCCTGCGGGGGCGGCGGGACTTGTGGAGTGTGCCGGGTGAAGGTCTTTGAAGGGGGTGGGGTGATTCTGCCGACCGAAACCTCGCATATCAACAAGCGTGAAGCGCGCGAGGGTTACCGTCTCTCCTGCCAGGTGGCGGTCAAGCAGAACATGAAGATCGTGATTCCCGATGAGGTCTTCGGGGTCAAGAAATGGGAATGCACCGTGCGTTCCAACCACAATGTGGCCACCTTCATCAAAGAACTGGTCCTGGAGCTTCCCCAGGATGAATATGTCGATTTCCGTGCCGGAGGGTACATCCAGATTTTCTGCCCTCCGTATGAGCACTCGTTTAAGGATTTTGACATCGAAGAACGGTTTCGCAGCGACTGGGACCGGCTGAAACTCTGGGACCTCGTGTCCAAGGTCAATGAGCCCATCGAGCGTGCCTATTCCATGGCTAATTACCCTGAGGAGCGCGGCATCATCATGCTCAATATTCGCATTGCCACGCCCCCACCGCGCACGCAAAATGTTCCTCCGGGTAAAATGTCCTCCTACCTGTTCGGACTGAAACCGGGCGACAAGGTCACCATCTCCGGACCGTTCGGCGAGTTCTTTGCACGTGAGACCAGCAACGAGATGGTGTTCATCGGCGGTGGCGCAGGGATGGCGCCCATGCGTTCGCATATTTTCGATCAGCTGAGTCGCATCAAAACCACACGCAAGATGTCCTTCTGGTACGGGGCTCGATCGAAGCGCGAGATGTTCTATGTCGACGATTTCAACAAGCTGGCCGCAGCACATGACAACTTCGAGTGGCATGTCGCCCTGTCCGACGCGCTCCCGGAAGACGCATGGAGCGGCTATACCGGCTTCATCCATAGCGTGCTATATAATGAGTATCTGAAGACCCATCCGGCGCCTGAGGACTGTGAGTACTACCTCTGCGGACCGCCGATGATGAATGCGGCCGTGATCAAGATGCTGTTGGATCTGGGTGTCGAGCGGGAAAACATCCTGCTCGATGACTTCGGAGGATGATCGCCCATG
>JABMDG010000210.1 GCA_015904045.1 Nitrospira sp. | reverse complement strand
AATTCCCGACGACACATCTCTCAAGACCACGCCATACCCTCTTTCGGCAAGTTGCCCGGCAATCTGAGAGCCCATCAATCCCGCCCCCAACACACCGATACGTCCGGCTGACGCAGGAACCATGGTCGCGTTGCGTTTCACCTTCTCGCCCGCCAGAAACAACTCGACAAGGTGTGAGGAAACCGGATCGGCCATCAGCTCCATCAGGCGCGGCTTTTCGACCATGAGCGATCCCTCCAGCACGCTCTGCCCCAGCCCTTTGCCGACTGCCTCGATCGCGCGGAGGGGAGCCGGATAGAAATGCCGGATCCGGGCGATCACTTGACCTCGGGCATAGCGACAGACAAGTTCACGAATTCCCGGAAGACCAAACAGTCTCACGCTTACCGGCAGTGGGGTCCGTTTGACAGGAGCCGACGCGAGCGCACGGGCCTGTGCAATCGCCGACTCGACGAGAGTTTCCCGCTGAATAGCCTCCAAAGTCCTGACCCTGGAAGGAAGCGACGTGACCATCCCTTCTATCAGCTTCATCCTCAGCGCTTGGCGTGGGAAAAGGGACTTTCCTGTCGTGATCATCTCCAATGCCGCCGGCAAACCGATCAGGCGCGGAAGCCTTTGCGTGCCTCCGAATCCTGGAAGAATTCCCAGCTTCACCTCCGGCAGAGCGAAACACGTCTTCGGATGGGTGCTGGCTATGCGCAGATGACAGGCCAACGCCAACTCGAGTCCGCCACCGAGACAGGCGCCTTCCACTGCAGCAACGTACGGTTTCGCCGATCGCTCCATTTCGTCAAACAGAATGTGCGCGGTGACCACAAGTTGTTCCATCTCGTGAAACGAATGCTGCAATTGGGCCTGGTGCATCTGTTCCAAGTCGGCTCCTGCGCAGAAGTTTCCGTCCTTCACGCTCACCAGAACAACGCCTCTGATGGAATCGGATTCTTGAGCATATCGGACGATCTTCTGCCATTCCGACATGCTGTCTACATTCAGAACATTGACCGGCTTGCCCGCATAGTCGAACCCGGCCAGTAGAATACCTCCGTCCAGGACGACGATCTTGAAATGCTTCAACTCCCCGGGAGCGCTGATCTGGCCATTCGACATGGCTATTTCCTCTCCACAATCATGGCCACGCCCTGCCCCCCTCCAACGCAGGCGCTGATCATCGCCCGTTCGGCGTCGCGTCGCTTGAGCTCAAACAACGCCGTCATCGCCAGGCGAAGACCGGACACTCCGACAGGATGGCCAAGTGCGATCGCGCCGCCGTGGGGATTCAAATCATCAGGCGGGATTTCACCGAGACGTTCCGTCAATCCGAAGCGCCCGAATTTTCCTTCCATCAGAGATGACGAATTCAGAATGCGGCTGATCCCTAAGACGACGGATGAAAAAGCCTCGTTAATCTCCCAGAGTGCAAAGTCTTTGAGGCTCAGGCGGGTTTTGGCCAGCAGTTTGGCGATGGCTCCGACGGGGGCCAGGCCCATACAGGAGGGCTCATACCCAAAATCGGCATAATCTTTCACATAGCCGAGAATCGGCAAACCGAGCGCCCGGGCTTTCTCTTCCTCCATCAAGAGGACGGCGGCGGCAGCGTCCGTGATCTGCGACGAGTTGGCCGGCGTCACGGAGCCGTAGCGCCTGTCGAAAACAGGCTTGACATCGCGAAATGCTTCTTGGCTGGCATCCTCGCGGATCCCATTGTCACGCGCAACATAGGCGCTCTTCTCAGGAACGTACATCGGCACCACTTCGTCCGCGAAGATCCCATCCTTCCAGGCCTGCGCCGCGCGTCTGTGCGATCGAACAGCGAAAGCATCCTGGTCCTCACGGGTGATGCCGAGAACAGGGTCTTTGGCGATATTCTCAGCGGTCAGACCCATGATGAGATCGCACATCGGATCTGTGAGACCCAGCACAATGCCCACACGCGGCGGATATTTCTTGAGGTTGAGCAGGGCGGGAAAGAGGGCCAGCGCGCCGGCCATCCGGTCACGAAGGTTTCTGGCTTTGCCGAACTGGAACAGCAGGAGCACGAGCACCGTGTCGGCATCGCCGCTCCTGATACGCAAGCTCCCGTAGTAGAGAGCCGCCACGCCGGAACCGCAATTTTTCCCTGCGACCGTATCCGCCGGAATCCTCACGGGAAGGCCTCCCGTGACCGCAGCGACCCTGGTAGGATTCACCGCATGCGTCGGAGTGGCCACGTTGCTCCCCAACACACAGTCGATGGTGTCCAACGGGAGATTCCAACGATGGCACCGAGTGATCATTTCACGGACTACCCAGGCGCCGAGGATCTCGGCATCCGTCTCCTGAAAGTCTGTGTTTTCTTTGCACAGGGGAGTGCGGAATCCATCGACAACGACGACTTGACGCATGGTGCATTCTCCGTCCGAACTCCGGAGTGAAGAAATGGTCCCGCGCGATACCTACCGGCGTACCTAGCCTATCACATATCCTACCATGTGGCTCCTGGATTACCCTTCTCCAACAACCTGGATTAACGCCACTTTTCGAGAGGATGCCGCAGGCTCATTTCAAGACAAAGATTGTTGAAATGGTGGTATGGTTATACGTACATCGAAACCCGGGATCACGAACGCAACGCCTCTACAAACAAGGCTTCAATGACAACACAGGGTGTCTTTCAAGGGTCTGAGGTCGTCGCCGAGACTGCTCGCGACAAAGCTCCCTATACCGGTTTCCTGGCAGGACTGTTCGAAGCTGACGTTCGTTGGAACCTGTTCACTTCGATTACCGTACCGGAGATGAGTCGGGATGCCCGACAGTTCCTCGAACGATTCAAAGGCGCCTTGCTCACCCTGGATCCCGAACGCGTCGACAGTGAGGGAGAACTGCCTGAGACTGTTTTGAAAACATTGGCTGCTATCGGAGCCTTCGGCATTAAAATCCCAAAGCACTTCGGCGGCCTCGAATTGACGCAGTCCGAGTATCAGAAGATCGCGACTCTCTGTGCAAGCCACGACGCCTCGCTGACCGTGCTGCTCTCGGCCGCGCAATCGATCGGAGTGCCGGAACCGTTGCGGCTCTTCGGCACCGAAGCACAAAAGGGCAAATACCTTCCGCGTCTTGCGCGCGGGGAGATTTCCGGGTTTGCCCTCACGGAACGAAATGTGGGTTGCGATATCTCAAAGGTCGATACCTACGCCGTTCGCGTCCGGGAGAACGGGAACACCGTCGCCTATCGCATCACGGGTGAAAAGTTTTTCATTACAAACTCCGCCAAGCAGGATGGCGAGTTTCTGGCTTCGATGCTCGTGGTGATTGCGCGCATTGTGGATCGACCTGAAGAGCTGCAAGACTCGCACGCGCAGAAACATTACGGAGCCTTCATTGTCGAGACCCAGTGGCCGGGTTGTTCGGTCACCCGTTTACGTTTCGAGGGTGTCCGGGGCATCTATAACGGTATTCCGACATTCAACAATGTGCAGGTGCCGGTTGAAAACCGCCTCGGCAACGAAGATGACGGTTTGAGAATCGCCCTCGCCACCCTCACCGTCGGCCGCCTCACGCTCCCCGCAGCTGGAGTGGGAGGCCTCAAACAGTGCCTCTCCGCCATGCGCTGGTGGGCACGCAAACGTGTCCAATGGAATAAGCCGATCGGCGAACATACCCTCATCGGAGAAAAACTCTGCCGTTCCGCCGCCTATACATTGGGACTCGACGCCGTGATGGCGTTCTGCGGAGCCTGGGCCAACAAGAAAGGCGACCTCAGGCTGGAGTCGGCGGCGGCCAAAATCCTCGGAAGCGAATGGTACTGGGACGTCGTCAACGACCTCTTCCAAGTGCGCGGCGGCCGCGGCTTCATGACCGTGGAGTCGCAGCGCATGAGCGGGGAGTCGGACGTTCCCGCCATGCGAATGATGCGCGACGCCCGCATCAATCTTGTATGGGAAGGGACAAGCGAAATTCTGCGCATCTGGATGGCGCGTGAATCGCTCGCGCCTTACATTGAACAGGGTTTCTCGTTCCTTCAAGGGTCCGCCCCGGACAAGCTTACGGCATTAGGGTACTTCTCTCGTATGGCGCTCCGATCGAGCATCCCTGCTATCAATCCGGGGACCGGTTCCGGGATGTTCGGAGAGGACTACGCCGGATGGGTTCGTTTCATCGAATCATCCGCTCGAAGCCTCACTCGATCGACATTGACCGCGGCAGTCCGTCACAGACAGGGTCTGCATAACAAACAACTCCTCTTACAAAGTCTGGTGGATCAGAGTCTCTGGCTTTTTCCCATGGCTGCGACGATCTGGTATGCCTCGCAGCCGGACATGCGCACCAAGCCGGGCATTCGTCAGCTGGCCGACTATTTCTGCCAGGAAATGCAGGATCGTTTGCACGGATCAACCGCAACGACAGGAAAACAAAGACCGGGGAAAGACTCCACCGTCTTCCGCCTGTCGCAATCCATCATGAACGGCGACTATGCCTGGCTGGAGGAAGGGATCATCCCCCTCATTGAGAAATAACGGAAGAGGCCGTAGCATAGGCCTCCACCGCCCTCTGCCGGTTCGGATCTCTCGGAACAAGAGTGGTATCGACGTGAATGATCGTTGTAAACGACACCGCCGGAGCCAATCCTGTGAATAGGAAACAGCAGGCAGTCATCGTCAGCGCCGTACGGACACCGATGGGCAGCTTCAACGGAGTATTCAGCCCCCTGCCGGCGACCAAACTGGGAAGCGCCGCGATTGCTGAGTCTCTCAAGCGCATCAATCTGACGCCGGATCACGTCGATGACGTCTATATGGGTTGTGTGCTGAGTGCCGGACTCGGCCAGGCGCCTGCCAGGCAAGCATCCATCGCCGCCGGTATCCCTCAGACCATCGGCACCACGACCGTCAATAAGGTCTGTGGGTCCAGCCTCAAGACTCTGATCATGGCTTCCCAGGCCATTGCGCTGGGCGACGCGAGGATCGTGGTCGCAGGCGGCATGGAAAATATGACCCGCGCCCCGTATTTGCTGGACAGAGCGCGGCAGGGCTATCGCCTGGGACATGCGGAGTTGGTGGATAGCGTCATCAAAGACGGACTGTGGGACGTCTATAACAATTTCCATATGGGCGAGGGCGGCGAACTCTGCGCGGCCAAATACCGGCTGACGCGCCAAGAGGTTGACGACTTCGCCCTGGAAAGCTATCGACGCGCCCAAGAGGCTATGGCGACCGGGCAGTTCAAAAAAGAAATCGTTCCCATCGAGGTGCCTCAGCGGAAAGGTCCGCCCGTCATCGTCACAGACGATGAAGAGCCGAACCGCGTCTCTCTGAGCAAGCTGCGTGAACTCAAGCCGGTGTTTCGGGACAACGGCGTCCTGACCGTCGGCAATTCTCCATCCTGTAACGATGGAGCCGCCGCGTTGGTCGTAATGGCTGAAGAGGAAACGCCGCGTCTCGGGCTCACGCCCATGGCCCGCATCGTCGGCTATGCCGGGGCCGCGCTGGCGCCGGAATGGTTTACGCTGGCTCCGATCGAGGCGATCACACTGGTGCTCAAGAAGACCGGCCTCACACTTGCCGACATCGATCTGTTCGAAATCAATGAAGCCTTCTCCGCCGTCTCGCTTGCAATCAACCGGGAATTGGGACTCGATCCAAAGAAGGTCAACGTCAATGGCGGGGCCGTTGCGCTCGGCCATCCCATCGGCGCCACCGGCGCCAGGCTG
>JABMDG010000021.1:52675-54306 GCA_015904045.1 Nitrospira sp. | reverse complement strand
GAATGAGGCCCTTCTGAGGGCGCGCATTCAGCGAGCACAGAGGCGTGCTTCTCACCCTGTTCCCATCCCCTCCAAAGGGAAGCAGGGAGGGATGCGTCTCCACTGCGCGCGACATCTCACCCACCCACCTCACGACGCGCCGAGACGCGCCGTTTCCCCATCGAGGGTCTCCGAGACCGCGCGTTGCGCGAGCACCGAGACGCATCCCTCCCTCGCTTCCTTACGCCAACACCACATCCAGCGCCTCTCGCACATCCTGGATTCCGACCAACTCCATACCGTCGATTGCATCGAGCTTCGCAAGATTCCGCTCAGGCAGCAGACAGCGCTTGAATCCCATCTTCGCCGCCTCCCGGATGCGCAACTCCGCCTGACTCACCGCGCGCACTTCCCCGCCGAGTCCCACTTCACCGAGAATCAGGAGGCCCGGTTCAATCGGCGTCTCGCGCAGACTCGACGTGACCGCCGCAACGAGCCCCAGGTCGATCGCAGGTTCATCGATATGCATACCGCCAACCACGTTCACGTAGACATCCTGCCCGGAGAGATGCAGCCCCAGCCGTTTCTCCATCACTGCAAGCAACAACGACACCCGGTTGAGCTCCACCCCATTGGCCATTCGTTTCGGCATGGCGTAACTCGTCGAGGACACCAGCGCTTGCAGCTCGACTAAAATCGGCCTGGTTCCTTCGAGGCTCGATACCACGACCGACCCCGTGCTGCGCTGCGGCCGCTCGGCTAAAAATAGCTCCGAGGGATTGTTGACTTCCTCCAGGCCCCCGTCCTTCATTTCGAACACACCGATTTCGTTCGTCGAACCGAAGCGGTTCTTCACGGCGCGGAGAATGCGATAGCTGTGTCCTTTGTCTCCTTCAAAATAAAGCACGGTATCGACGATGTGCTCCAGCAATCGCGGCCCGGCGATCGCCCCTTCCTTCGTCACATGGCCGATGATGAAGACCGGCACTCCCGCGCGCTTGGCAAACCACATGAGCTGGCCGGCGACTTCTTGCACCTGGCTGATGCTGCCTGGCGCGGACGTGATCTGCTCCGTGTATACCGTTTGAATGGAATCCACCACCACGGCCGCCGGTTGAATCTCTTGGATGGCTTTCAAAATCTGTTCGAGAGAGGTCTCCGCAAGAATCAGCAGATTGGGATGGTCGATGCCCAACCGTTGCCCCCGCATTTTGATCTGGCGAGGCGATTCTTCTCCGGACACATAGAGGACAGGTTGCGCGGGTGAAGCCAAACGAGGCAGCGCCTGAAGCAGCAACGTCGTCTTGCCGATTCCGGGATCGCCGCCGATCAAGATCACGGAGCCTGGGATCACACCGCCACCCAGCACCCGGTCGAATTCACCGATGCGGGTCAGCCGGCGATCCTCTCCCACAACCTCGATCTCGCCGATCGGCGTGGCCGGCGCTGAGGCAGTCTTCATCGCCATGGGACGGCCCTTCCCGGTAGCAGCCTGCCGCTCTTCTTTCATCGTGTTCCAGCCGCCACAGTCAGGACAACGGCCGAGCCATCGTAGCGATTGATGGCCGCAGGATTGGCAAGAGAAACTGGTTTTGGCTTTCAACGGAAGCCCCTCATGAGAAGGAATAGAAGGGATCAGACAGGCCCATCTT
>JABMDG010000021.1:46587-52575 GCA_015904045.1 Nitrospira sp. | reverse complement strand
TGATTGCGAAGCGCGTCCCGGAGGCCCTCTTCTTCAGCAGCCCATTCTTCCAAATCAAGCTGCCCACTCGCCCGCCTTTTCTGCCTTCGACACCACAGAATCCGCGCCATGACGGAATTGGTTGGATACGCCATACCCCACCTCCTATCATGTCATACCATTCGCCACCGACACCTCAATTCCATCTATAACCTATCAATAACTCCAGTGAATTCGCAATTCCAGCAGTAACGCCCCCTTGTGAAGTCTCACTGTTCCCCCCCCCAATCGATCGGCTTGCGTTCTACCGTAGTGGAGAGCTAAAATCGCGCACTCGCTCACCCCTAGCTGGAGGTACCCTATGCCGGCACTGGCAGTCCGACTCATTCAGCTCATCGAGAAACACGCTGAAGACCTTTCCCGCGAGCTCAGCGAGAAAGTATGGAGTGCCCCCCAATGCAGCGATTTGCGCAAAGTTCCTGCGGACGAACTTGAAGCCCGCACCCGCGAGATCTACCGAAACCTGAGCGACTGGCTGCTGCACAAGACCGAGGACCAGTTGGCCCGGCGGTACACTGAGCTGGGAGCCACACGCGTCCAGCAAGGCGTCGGCTATAGTCACTTCCTCTGGGCTATCACCGCCACCAAGGAACATGTACGCGCCTTTATCGATCGCGAAGGTCTCGCCGATAATGCGATGGAATTAAACGGGAAGCTGGAGTTACTCCAGCTGCTCGACCACTTCTTCGATCGCGCGCTATACTACGCCGCCGTCGGCTACGACCAAGAGCGCAACCGCGTAGGAAGCCAGAACCGCAGACGTAAAAGCGATCAGCAGGCATTACCCAGGTAATGCCTGACGGTCCTCCTGTACATGATCCCGATCGGACGCCGACCACGGTGTTTGTGGATTGGTTTCAATTCATGCCTCGTCCCTCTCTCTGACTTTTTTATTTCCCGTTTGATTGGCCATTTCATATTCAGAAACAGTGGAGTACACTCGCGTCCGTTTAGCATCCCCACCCGCGCCTAGCCTATATAAGGAGGATCGACATGAAGCATGCCGTCTGTGTAAAGGCACTCGGTGTGGTCAGTCTGCTGGTTTTATGCTTCAGCAGTTGGGCGATCGCTTCAGAACCTACAGGCGGCATCAACGAAGCACGCCTTGTCGCACAATATAACTACTCGATCCACATCCTGGCCATGCTGGTGGTGGGATTCGGATTTTTGATGGTATTCGTCCGACGCTATGGCTTCGGCGCGACCACCGGCACATACCTGGTGGTCGCAACCGGGCTGCCCCTCTATATATTTTTACGAGCCAATGGAATGGTCGGCCATGCGCTGAAACCACATTCGGTGGAAACACTAATGTTGGCTGAATTTTCCGTCGCGACGACCTTGATCGCAATGGGCGCGGTGCTTGGGCGGTTGCGTGTCTTTCAGTACGCCCTGCTCACGCTCTTGCTGGTGCCCCTGTATGCGCTCAACGAGTGGCTGGTCCTGGACAATGGATCGGGGCTTACCAAAGGCTTCCAGGATTCTGCTGGCTCAATCGTCATTCACGCATTCGGCGCCTATTTTGGACTTGCGGCATCCCTCGTTCTGACGACCGCGCAGCAACGCAGCCAACCGATCGAATCCGATCCGACGTCCGACCGTTTCTCGATGCTCGGCTCGATGGTGCTGTGGTTGTTCTGGCCGAGTTTTGCCACTGCGATTGTGCCGTTTGAAGAAATGCCGCAAACCATTGTGAACACGCTCTTGTCCTTAAGCGGCGCCACGCTCGCCACCTATTTCCTGAGCACGTATCTACATAAGGGGAAAACGTCAATGATGGATATGGCCAATGCCGCACTGGCTGGCGGAGTCTCCATTGGCTCGACCTGTAACGTTGTGGGACCGGCCGGCGCATTCACGATCGGGGTGCTCGCCGGCATCCTCTCGGTTATCGGATATGTGTTTATTCAGCCCATGCTGGAATCTAAGATCAAGCTGGTCGACACCTGCGGCGTCCACAATCTCCATGGGATGCCTGGACTATTAGGGGGACTCAGCGCGATCGTTATTGTTCCCGGCGTTGCCGGCGCACAAATCGCGGGCATCGGCATCTCTCTGGCCATTGCGATAGTCGGTGGGTTGGTCGTCGGCACAGTGCTCAAAGCCACTGGTACTGTCGAACATCCCTATGAAGACGCTCCAGAATTTACCCATGTCGAAGGCCCCGGAGGCGGACATTAGAACCGGGAGGTAACGCACAAAAAGACAGGCGACACAGGCAGTCGGCTGCCTATGTCGCCTGTCTCGACGCCTCTTCGGATGGGCTTATCCTACCCCCCGCCCGGGATAAGCCTGAACCAATAGCTATTCCGTAAGCGCCCGAAGCAGGTCCGCGACGGACAGCACGCCGATGATGGTGCCGTCGGCGGTGACAGGGAGATGCCGGATACCCAGTTTCTTCATAAGGGCCATGGCCTCTGAGACCGGCTCGTCTTCCTCAATCGTCGTCACCGCCTTGCTCATGCAAGTCATGACTGTGGTGTTGTTGGGGTCCAGCCCTTTGGCCACAGCTTTCCGGCTGAGATCGGAATCGGTGACGATCCCGATGTAGCGGGAGCCATCGTCCACCATCAATGAGCCCACCTTGTATTTCAACAGCAGTCGACCGGCCTCCTTGATTGTCGCAGCTTGATGGATGCTTCGCACGTCCCGCGACATATAGTGCTCGACCATTGCCTTGAGTCCTTGCTTACCTTCCCGGGACACTTGCACACGTCGGCGCATCTCCAGATCGGCCAGGCAACTTTCAAGCACCTGCCGGCGCTGGTGAAGGCTTTCGCGCTCGATATTGTGCGTCCCGCTCTCCTGCGCCTCTTCCGGTAACAGGGCTGACTCGCCGGTCTTCGCATACACGTACGCCTCCGCCTCGTTCGACGCCGCGCCGAACACTTGTCCGATCAATTCCTCTGCAGCCTCGTCGAAGTCCTCCAGCGACACACCGCCGCGTTTGCGAGACAAAAACGGCTGAAACTTCAGCAGCATCTGCTTAAACCGCTCGATGTACCGGTCGAGGATATCGCTACGTGTCAGTCCGGTCCGCACTCGTTTCGGCATGAAATCCCTCCTGGTGATGTCTTGGAGAATAGCCCATGCTATATCCTGTCTCAATAGCCCTGTCCATGGCAACTATGGCATCATCAAGAAACTGTCAGAAACGCCATACTCGGAAGGATCACCGGGCTCCATTGCACCATGCGTCTCTCCATCATCATTCCAGCATTCAATGAAGCACAGCTGATAGAACGCTGTCTTCGATCCATAACCGACGCACTGACTGCGCACTCCGCTTCCGGCGTCACAGGGGAACTTATTGTGGCCGACAATAATTCCACCGACAGCACCGCCTGCCTGGCCAAACAAGCAGGGGCACAGGTGGTGTTTGAACCGGTCAATCAGATCGGCCGGGCACGCAATGCCGGAGCGGCTGTAGCAACCGGTGACTGGCTGCTGTTTCTGGATGCCGACAGTGTGCTCATTCATGAATTACTGGGCGACATTCTACATGTCATACAGTCCAAGACCTATGTGGCATGCGGCAGTACGCTCTCCATGCCGGGATTGCCCTGGTGCACCTCGCCACGTAAGATATCCCTCTATTCCGCGCGTGAAATCGCCGGACAAATTCTGCGGATGTTGCTCAACCGGCGCCGAACCTTGACGAATAAGAAGCACCTATCCGTTTGGTACGATGGCCGGCGTTGAGTTGAAAGACTCCGCATTCGGCCTGGCTCGGATCTCTAACCAGAACTCGCGTTTCAGTTGACGAGCTTCGGCAGGCTGTCTATTTTAGATTACGCAACACAGGGAACAGCATGTGGAACGGCCTTGCGGTTGATATCGGCCATGATATTTTCAAAGGAGGACTGAATCATGCGGTTTGTTAAAGTGAAGAACGAAGAACGTCCCGGTGAAATGGCGATCAACCTCGACCTGGTTCGAGAGGCTCATTTCGGCGGAGGCATGCTCCGCCTCTATTTTGAACGCAGCTCTTCATCGCAGGACGATGTCACCTTTACAGGTGAAAACGCGCAAAAGATCTGGGCTGCAATGGGATAAGGCAGGTACGCCCTGTGCCTTCGCACGATGCCATCAGCCCTTCCACACGAAGCATCCTGTAAAAAGACGCTCGAATTCATTCCACCCTAATGGCAGATGCGCAAGCCATCGCATCTGTGTACAATCTCCCCGACACAGTATCTGTACAGTGAGACTTCTTAGGGAGACCCCGTATGCAGAACCAATTTCGCGTCGGCTTCGTCGGCGTGGGACGCATGGGCGCCAATATGGCGCGCCGCCTGAGCGAGATGAACTTTCTGCTGACGTCGATCTTTGATCTTCACTCTTCGGACGCGGCCACCCTGGCTGAACAACTCCACATCACACAAGCACACACGCCCGCAGAAGTCGCCCAAACCTCCTCCGTCATCATCACCGCCGTGTCGGACGATCAGGCCATGCGCGCGATCTTCGCCGAGCAAGACGAGACCTCGCTGCTAACCCATGCGCACAACCGCTTATTCATCAATTGTGCGACACTCTCACCGAACATTCATCGTGACATAGAGCAGCTGGTCACCGTGCGCGGCGGAGTCAGCATAGAAGCCTGTATGGCCGGCAGCATCACTCAAGCGCGTCAAGGCACGCTCTATCTCATGTGCGGCGGCACACGGAACGCCTTCGACCGGGCCAGGCCGGTCCTCGACGCCATGGGCACAACCGTCCGCTATATCGGTTCGGCAGGAAAAGCTGCGGCAGTAAAGGCCCTCGTCAACATGGTCATGAACAGCAACACCGCCGCGTTGGCCGAAGGGTTGGGACTGGGCGAGGCCTTGGAAATCGACCTGACCCTGCTGCGGGAGGTGTTCAGCCAAACAGGTGCTGCTTCGCGGGTACTGGAGACCGACGGAGAAGACATGCAGCACCGGGCGCACGAGTGTTATTTTTCAGCTGCGCACGCCGCAAAAGACTCCGCGATCGCGCTCGACTTAGCGAAGGAGACCGGGCTGTCGCTCCCAGTCGCTCAAGCCACACTCAGTCAGTACCGGCGCCTCATCCAGGCAGGCAAGGGTGAGCTGGATAAGTCGGCAGTGGCAGAACTGACATTCAAAGATCGAATGGGGCGGTAGCCGGGTTGGCCAACTCAGATACGTGCAGCGCAGCATAGAGCTGTACGATAGGCGCGTGAATCAGGCAAAGAATCGCCGAACCCGTTCCAGCGGCACACACCCGACAAGAAGATCGCCCTGCGGCGAGACAATCAATGGAACGCCGGCCTGGCCTGTTCCGTGCCACGCCGCCTCCCACTCTTGGGAAATCCTATGGCTAGTCTCAGCCTGATCGCCGGGAAGCGTGACGCCTGACAGCCGGCCCAAGACCGACGGATCAGAAATATCCTGCCCCTCGCGCCAGAAGGCGCGATACACTGCGCGAACGAACGCCATTCCTTGCGCATGATCCGCCTGCAGTAATTCGATAGCCTGCACGATAGCCGGCAACGTATTCGGCTTCCCAGGCGGCAATGCAATCGGCACTTCCGGCGCCAACCGCTGCACGACCGACACCTCATGCCGGAGTTCCGCGCCCAACGACCCGCTCCAGGGTTTCATGGGACGGGGCAGATGCGGGGCATGCTGCACCCCGCGCCATTCGCAACGCTCGATCACATTCAGGTCGTGCAATCGCTCATGCAACGCATAGCAAAAAGGACAGTTGAAATCGCTGTAGAGTTGATAGCCCAGTCCACGATTCATAGGCCGGCACTGTACCGAAATTTTTCGTCAGAAGCCACCAATTTTGGCCAGGCCGGTCTCCATCCTTGCTCGCTGTTGCCGGTTCCTGCCGATCCTTCCCTGCTAGCGACGGTAAGGGTTTTGCTTTACATTGAATTGAGATTGAACAGACAAGCCGTTACATATGGAGGTGCGCTATGGTCTCTGCAATCCATACCGC
>JABMDG010000021.1:23449-46487 GCA_015904045.1 Nitrospira sp. | reverse complement strand
GCGTCATTCGAAACATTGAGACAGATCGTTTGCCCCCTCGTATTCAGAGCACATCGTTGTTTCAGGGTTTACGATTGACGAATGACCCATGACGATTGACGAATCCTCAAAGGCGTTTGCCATCTGGCTCACCGGTCTGCCTGCATCGGGCAAGAGCACCATCGTTGCGGCGCTGAGACCTCAGCTCGAAGGCTTGGGTTACGTGGTCGAGGTCCTGGAGTCCGATGCCGTCAGGCGCATTCTCACTCCAGCCCCGACTTATTCGCATGAGGAGCGGGATCTCTTCTATCGCGCGTTGGCATTCATGGGTGCGAGACTGGTGGAGCACGGAGTAACGGTAATCTTCGATGCGACAGCCAATCGACGGGCCTATCGGGATTTCGCCCGGACCCTGATTCCCCGCTTCATCGAGGTGGCGGTGGAATGTCCGTTGGAACTGGCCATGCAGCGCGACTACAAAGGGACGTATCGGAGAGGTCAGCGGGGTGAATCGACGACTGTCCCAGGGTTGCAAGACCCCTATGAGGCATCGCTCAAGCCAGAACTCGTCATAGACACGACACAACTTTCCGCGAATGAAGCGGCCGAGATGATTCTCAAGGCAGTGAAGGGAGCAAAATTGCTCAATATATAGCCCTGAATTCGGTCTAGTCTCTTCTCTCGATACCTATTCCTGCAATTTCTGCCTGAATCATATTTCGCATCGCCACTCCTGTGCTAAAGTTTTAGAAGACTATCAACCGGAACCAGGGACTATGTCCTCTGAACAGCTGGCGGAAGCGGCACGGTTGTATGACCAGAAGCGGTATGAAGACGCCTTGGCGCAGTATGCGTTGCTGGCTGAACAAGGTGATGAGTATGCAGCCCGTTGGGCCGGCTGGATAATCTATAAAGGGCTCTGTGCTCGGAATAATCCTCAGGAGGCGATTCACTATTATCTCTTGGCAGCCCAGTCAGGCTCAACGGTAGCTTGGTTTGATCTGGCTGATATGTACGCCCGGATTGGAGAGTATCGGAAAGCTATTGAGTGGTATGAGAGATCAGCGGCGGAGGGATATTTGCCTGCGCTATATAGGCTGGGGAGGTGCTATCAATCTGGCAAAGGGGTAAATCAGAATGAAGAAAAGGCCGTCGCATATTTCGAGGAAGCTGCAAGCCAGGGACATATCTTTGCGAAGGGCCAGCTGATGCGTCGACGATTAGTGCGAGACTATGGCCGAATGTTGGGTCGGTTTTTTTTCACGTTCTGGTGCTTCAAGCAGTCGAAGCAGATTGCAAAGATTGTCATGGCCGAGGATGATCCTCCAACAGATGAACGCCTAGTAAGGTAGAGCATTAGCTATTTTTTGCACATGACCCTATGTCGGAGGCGCTCTGATTGCGGCACATGAGGCAAGTGAGTAGAATACGCTGATGCCTGAGCTGTGTCGGTTCTTCGGAATTATCATCAGAATGTTTGTCGAGGTTCAGGCTTCGCATCATACACCCCACTTCCATGCGTACTACCAAGAGCATGTGGCGGTGTATGGAATTGAGCCGGTGGAAATACTGGCTGGGACGTTGCCGAAACGCCAACAACGGTTAGTCGAGGCATGGGCCGAGTTGCATCAGACGGAACTAATGGCCGACTGGGATCGATTGCAGGGCGGCCACAAACCGTTGCCTATTGCGCCGTTGACCTAGGAGAAGGATGAATCATCCTATTTATCAGGTGCAGGCTGTCGAGATTGTCGAACCGTATACGCTGCGCGTGCGCTTTACCGACAACACGGAGCAGGTCGTTTACCTCAAACCGGTTCTTGCAGGCGAACTCTACGGCCCGCTGCTGGATCTTCAGCTATTCAACCAGGTGGCCGTTGATTCGGAGGTCAGAACCGTGGTGTGGCCGAACGGTGCCGATTTCGATCCTGCAACACTACACGATTGGCCACAACACAAAGATGCCTTCGCCGCTCGTGCCAGAGAATGGGAACGGATATCTGCCTGAGGAGTTCTTCTTTCTCCAACCCGCACCGCATGGGCTCTTCTCGTTATCCGACTCGATTCAGATAAGCCTGAAACCACTTGCCCGCCTGTTCCGCCACTTGTTCCAGCGTCCCGGGCTCTTCGAAGAGGTGTGTGGCGCCGGGGACGATGACGAGCTTCTTTTCGCAAGGCAGCAGTTCGTAGGCTGCTTGATTCATCTCGATGACCGGCTCGTCCCAGCCGCCGACGATCAACAAGGTTGGGGCTCTGACGGACGGCAGGTAAGGTTCAGCAAGGTCGGGCCGTCCTCCTCGTGACACGACAGCCTTGACGTTAGACGGTTCTCGCGCGGCCGCTTGAAGGGCTGCGCCTGCACCGGTGCTGGCGCCGAAATAGCCGACACCGAGATGAGCCGTGCGCGTGTCCGCTTCCACCCAAGCTTTGGCCAGCAAGAGCCGATCCGCCAGCAGATCGATATCGAACACCTTGCGCCGGTCATCGGCCTCGTGTTCGGTCAGCAGATCGAGAAGCAGAGTGGCCAGCCCGTTCCGCTGAAGGTGACGGGCCACGAAATTGTTGCGTGGGCTGAATCGTCCGCTCCCGCTGCCGTGCGCGAAGACGACGACGCCGTTCGGGCAGGAAGGAAGGCCGAGTATGCCTTCCAAGAACAGCGCGTCTCTTGTGATCGTGACCCGATGTTCGTGCGTAGGCGTCATGGCTTGGTCTGTTTCTTTGTCGTGCTGCAGGGTGCGGGTCTGGTCAGTGCGGTCGGCAGTTTGGTCTGTTCGTCGACACAGGCGGTATCAAGCTGCGCCTGAGTCAATCCGGTCACAGACGTGAGAGTCGCGCCGCGCAAGTCCGCGCCCCGAATGTCCGCCGCCTCGAGGCGCGCGCTGGTGAGATCGGCTTTGACGAACACGGCATCCCGGAGGATGGCTTCCTGAAGATTCGCCTGAGTCAAGTTAGCCTCGGTGAAATTGGAGCCGCCCAAGTCTGCCGCAACAAGATTGGCCTCTTCCAAGTTGGCCTTGTCGAATCGCGATTGCCGGAGAAAGGCTTTCGGCCCGTAGACTTCGCCCATGTCCGCCTTCGTGAAGACTGCGCGTGTGCCCCGTGCGCCGATGAAGACGGCGCGAGTGAGGGAGGCATTTCCAAAGTCAGCTTCATCCAGTGCCGCATGGTAGAGAATGGCCATGCGGAGCTTCGCCGAGCGCAGTTTCGCTTTGGCCAGGCTTGCTTCTTCCAGATTGGCTCCTTCCAGATCCGCCTCTTGCAAGCCTGCGCCGTAGAGATCAGCGAACCGTAGATCTGCGCCGCGCAGGATCGAGTTCTGTAGGTTCGCCCCGCGCAGATTGGCTTCCGGCAGATAGGCGCTCTCCAAGTCGGCTTCGATCAGCCGAGCCCGCTCAAGTTTTGCGTTGTCGAGCAGGACGCCTTGAAGGTTGGCGCGCGAGAGGTTTGCGTCGGCCAGCGTGGTGCGGCGCAGATCCGCGCCCATTAGATCAGCGTCCGATAGGACGGCCTTCCGGAGTAAGGCCCCATAAAAATAGGCCTCGACGAAGTTGCCGCCGGTCATATCGGCGGACGAGAGATCGGCGCCCTCGAACTGGGCCCGTTCGAACGTGGCCTCGCGCAGCTTGGCGCCGGTGAGGACGGCGTCGAAGAGCGCCGCTTCGTCGCCGATGATGCGATTAAGATTTGCACGCGTGAGTGTCGCGCGGCGAAGATCGGCTCCGGCCACGTTTGCGCCCTCCATGGTCGCACCGGTGAAATCGGCTCCGGCGAGACTGGCCTGGATGAGCACAGCCAAGTTCAAATTCGCCCGCCGGAGGATGACGCCTTCCATTTCGGCCCGTTCGAGGTTGGCGCCTACGAGCAAGGCCCCGCTCAAGTCGGCTTGGCAGAGCTCCGCGCGCCGGGCTTGCGGATTACCTCGGTATTCCACCCATCGTTCGTGCGCATGCACCAGGGCGGTCAGTGCCTTGGCGGGGACGGGCTTCTTCTTGTAAGGGCTCTTGCAGGCAGGAACTGCGGAGATGGTCGGATCGGGTTGCGACGGGCTGGTCGCCGTGGACGATGCGGCAGCGAGTCCGACGGACATCACAATCCCAAACAGCACCATCGGTATAGAGGCTTTCGTCATCGGTGTCTCCTTTGTGTGTTAGCAGGATGCTGAAAAAGTCCGCCAGCATCGTTCTCGCGTCGCTCAGAGGCTCAACGTACCGAACTGAGTACGCCTCGCCCCTTCGCTCGCTGCGGCCTTGCTAACGGCCTTCTTGATCATCCTGCGGGATTTCCTGTCTCGGATCGAGACCCTCCACAGTCACAGTTTCTACCTGGCCCCAATAGTTTTTCCGCAGCCCATTAGAGGCCGTGGTCCACCGCTTTGGCCAATGCCTGCAAGGCCGGCGAGATCCGCACCTCATAGGTTGGCGCGGTCTCGATGGTTCGCAGAGATTCAGGAATGCGCGCGAGTTGCGCCGCCATATGGCCGCGCAGGTCCGTCAGGTTCGGGCTAGGAGCGAGACGGCGGCCCTCTTTCATCACCGGATGCAAGAGCGGCTCACCCTGTCCGCGATCATTGAGTGGCGTGAGGACGTCGTAGTCGAAGCCGCCACGGTCCGCATAGGATCGGTAGACCTGCTTGCGGCCGGGCCAGGTGGCTTTGCCTTCGGAGCGCTTACGGCATGGTCGGCCTGCGTACTCTTGCAGTTTGTAGGCGCAATCCAGCGCGGGTGCATCGGAAGACGTGGTCATGGCCGTACCAACGGCGAAACTGTCGATCGGCGCCCGGCTGTCAATCAACGCGTGTATACGATATTCGTCGAGATTGCCGCTGGCAAGGATCTGCGCGTGGGACAGGCCTCCTTCGTCCAGGATGCGGCGGACCTTCCTGGCATGATCGGCCAAATCTCCGCTGTCCAGTCGCACACCTTTCACAGCGATGCCCTTGGCTGTGAGCAAGGGAACCAGCGAGACGACCTTCTTCGCAGCCGTTTCCGTCTCGTAGGTATCGATCAACAGGACGACGTTGTCCGGCTGCGCCAGCGCGAAATGCTCGAAGGCCTGGACCTCATCCTTGTGTGCCTGTACGAAGGAATGGGCCATGGTGCCGTAGAGGGGAATGCCGTAAGCCATGCCAGCCAGCACGGTGGCGCTGCCCGAAAATCCCGCCAGATGACTGGCCCGCGCGGCCAGCAGGCCGGCCTCGGCGCCGTGCGCGCGGCGCAGTCCAAAATCGATAAGCGGTTTTCCACTCGCCACCAAGACCGACCGCACGGCCTTTGAGGCGACCATGGTTTGGAAGTTCAACAGGTTCATGATCCGGCTTTCGACGAGTTGAGCCACCGGGAGCGGCGCGACCACGCGGAGAATCGGCTCGTGGGGAAAGAAGACCGTTCCTTCCGTCATGGCTTCAACGTCACCGATGAATCGCAGCGTTTCCAAATAACGGAGGAGCTCTGGCCTGAACAGCCCCGTCCGATCCAGCCAGGCCAATTCTTCTTGTGTGACCTGCAGGCCGGAGAGAAAGTCCAGGACCTGCTCAAGCCCGGCCGCCACGAGGAAGTTCCGATGAGGCGGCAGCTTGCGGACAAAGAATTCGAATACCGCCGGTTCCTCCATACCCTGCTCCCGGTAGGCCTGGGCCATGGTGAGTTCGTACAGGTCGGTCAACAGGGCGCTGTTTGAGGGATTCATGCGGCGAGTGTCTCCAATCGGACCGGAGCCGCTCCGAGGCGGAGCATGTTCTGCTCAGCGCGCCGGCCGTCGTCCGGTTGCACGTTGACTGCCTTGATGCCGTCCAGCAACAGGCATACAGCATAGCCCAGTGACAGGGCGTCCGCGACCGTGTGCATGACGCAATAGTCGGTCGCCAATCCGCCGATGAACAAGCGACGGACACCGAGGGCTCGCAGATGGCGGTCCAGGGCGGTACGGTCAAAGGCTGAGTAGGCTTCCCGGTCCGGGTCGATGGCTTTGTAAATAATCACCGCCGAAGTTGGAGTTTCAAATCCCGCCGGTGGCAACGAGCCGGGTGTTCCGGCGACACAATGAATAGGCCACGGGCCTCCCTGGTCACGAAACGAGCAATGATTCGGAGGGTGCCAGTCGCGCGTCAGAAAAATAGGTAGCTGGCGGGCCTGGAAGCGGCGGATGTAATTCGACAGGACTGGAAGGATCTCTCCACCGCCACTGATTCCGAGCGCGCCGCTGGGGAAGAAATCGCTCTGAATATCGGCGATGAGCAAGGCATCGTTGGATGTCAAAGTCTCCATCGGCTGACGAGATACGTACGACGATCATGGTCCCTGTTGCGACAGGAGGCGGATATAGGCTAGCACGTCCTGCATTTCCCCATCGGTGAGCTGTCCGCGCCAGGAATGCATCGGGCTGAAAACGATGCCGTGCTCGATCGTCCGCAGCAGCTCCTCATCTGATTTCAAGAACGACCGAACGCGATGAAAATCCGCCGGGGATACTTTCAAGGACGCGGCTTCCGGACCATTCCCATGGCCGCTGTCCCCATGGCAGGTTTGGCAGTAACGCGCGTAGATCGCTTTCCCCCGCACGGCATCAGGGGGATAGTCTTGGGCGTAGAGCGAGGATGCCGCGAGGGGCATCGAGGCGAGGAGCAGAAGAACTCCCGTGAGGCGGGGATACAGTTGCGTATTCATGGCGCTAACTCTTTTTCGTGGTGTGGGCAATAAACGGGCTGAACAGTTGCTGCAACTTCTTGCTGCCGCAGGCTGGACATGCCACCTCGCCCCGTTCGTGCTCCTTCAACGTCACGACGATCAGCGATTCCTTGCCACAGTCCAAACATTTGTAGTCGTACATCGGCATGGTTCATCCTCTCTTGGTCAGCCGAAGATCATCAGTGGGTAGCGTCCTTGGTGCAAGAGGGCGTGGGAGACACTGCCCAACACCAGGCGTGTTACGCCATGACGCCCGCGGGATCCCATGAGGATAAGGTCCGGATTTAAGGCCGTCGCTTCCTGCGTAATTCCTTCAACGGGGGTGCCCAACGAAGCGGCCACTTTGGTTCGATAGCCCAGCGAGGTGAGCTTGGCGGCGATGTCGTTGAGAAAGTCTTGGGCCTGGCGAAGCGCATGGACCTCCATCTGCTCGGTCGAAGCAGCATCCATCGGCCAAGGCGGTCTGGTATGCGGCAGGACGGAGAAGAGGGTGATCGTGGGCAGCTCACGAAACGGCTTCTCCTGGAGAAAGCGCAGGGCGTGGGCTGCATCGTAGGTCCCCTGCAACGGGAGTAGCACCTGGTTCAGGGCTTTCAACGGGCCGGGAAGGATCAGTTTCGCGCCTGGGGCATAGGTCAGCACACGATGCGCGACACTCCCGACCAGCCGCTCTTTGATCGGGCCGAGGCCGCGGGTACCGAGGAGAATCAGATCGACCTTATGTTGTTCGGCCAACGTGACGATGTGATCCACAGGGGATCCGACGACCAGGTGCTTCGTGACCGGGCCGATCCCCATCGGGAGCAGCGACACGATTCGATCCAACAGGCGTGAGCCGTCCTCTCGCATGTTGCGTTCGACCGTCTCGTAGAGTTCCTGCGACACTTCCGGCATCATCATCGGATAGGCCGGAGTCGGGACATCCAGCACGTGCAGGATGTGCAGTTCGTTCGCGCGGCTTAGGTACTTGAGCGATCGCACCGCCTCATAAGAATGGTCGGACCCATCGACTGCGAGTAAGAGGTTCATCGCCATCATCCTCCGTTGGGAGAGTCACCAATTCGTGACGTCATGTGTCACTCCGGAAGCAGCACGGTGGCAATCAGCAGATAAATTCCCACACTTAAAATGTCCTGGACCACGGTGGCCACCGGTCCACTTGCCAAAGCCGGATCGGCACCCAGGCGTGCGAGCCCCAATGGCAGGATGCTGGCCATGACGGTGGCGATTACCGCCGTGACGCCCAGCGAAGTTCCCACTACCACCGCCAAGACCGCCTGTCCGTTCCACAGCCACAGTCCCCCCGCGGCCACGATGGCGACGATGGTGCCAATGGACGCGCCGATCAATCCCTCTCCGGCTAGTTGTGTCCACAGAGGGACGTCTCCGTAGGCCAATCGGCGAACCAAGACTGTTTCGGTTTGCGTCCCAACGGCGTCGGCCATATACACGACCAAAGGAAGAAAGAACGCCAGGGCGATCTCCCGCCTGAGCGGACCTTCGAAGGCTGAGGCCACCCCGCTGGCCAAGAAGCCGCCTGCGAGGCCGACCATCAGCCAGGGCATGCGCGTACGCACGGCGGCCCAGGTTTGCCGTCCGGCGAGCGACAGATGGAGATGGTCGATGTTGCTCACGCCGCCCATCCGTAAAAAATTGTCCACATGCTCCTCATGCAGCAGGGCCAGGAGCCGTCCGATCGGAATGGCGCCCAACAACCTCCGGCGGCCGTCGATGACGGCCACATCCGCGTCGTGACGTTCGACCGCGCGCAATGCCACGGTCTCGGCGGGATCTCCAGGCAGCACTTCAATCGGAGGAAGGCCTACGAGTTCAGCCAAGGAGGTCCGTTCTTCCGCTTGGAGCAATCGTTCGATCGGTACCTGGCCGACCAGCGAAGCCTGCTCATCGACCAGATAGACGTGGCCGACTTCTTCCCAGGTATGGTGCCGGAGCGTAGCGACCATGTCGCCGACCGTGAGGCCTCGATCTCCCTTGGGAATGTCCACGGTCATCAGTTCCGCAGCGGTCGTCATCTGGACCCTCTGGACCGATGCTTCATTGACAGTCTGTCGGACACAAGAAAATGAAGTAGATCACGATTGCCAGGCCCAACCCCACTGCTCCGAGCAATAGCCATTGCGTGCGTGTCATCTCTCGATTCCTCGGAGATGATTTCAGCAAGTCCAGTGCCATAGGGGGGCGGGAGACGTGAAACGTAAAACGTGAAGGGTATTCCTGAAACAACACCACTTGTTACCTTTTGCGGTTCACGCTTCACGTTTCACGAGACACGAACTGTGGCGCCTTCTGCTACAGCGGGTAATTGGTCACTGTAGCAGAGAGCCCCTCTGGATGACCGAGAGCTGGTGGCATGTGGTGTAGGGCCGAAGCGAGTTGCTTAAATCCTGCGTTGATTTCCTCTCTCGTGCCATAGGCTAACGGCCATATGCTCGTGGTCCTCCTGTGGCATCGGCCTTGCTCCGTTTTCCGGTAGGAGAATTTGTATGGGGTACACCAACGGTCTCTTCAAGAAGATTCTGGTGCCGGTCGATTTCTCGCCTTGCTCGGATGAGGCCTTCCGGGTTGCATGTGACATGGCGCGTTTGTGCGGGGCAAGCATGACGGTGGTGCACGTGATTGACACGGGCGCTCTTGCCTCATTCAATCGCTTGGGCCTGCTGGCCGTGCCCTCCGATGCCGCTGCACAACGGCGGCGTCTGCGCCATCATGCCCGGTTGAATGTGCGCCGGTTAATAGACTCCGAGGATGCCAAGGAGATCTCTATCACGCGCATGGTCGTGGAGGGATCTCCGTTCGTCGAAATCGCCAAAATCGCCCGTACAGGAAGAGTCGATCTGGTCGTTATGGGCAGTTACGGAGGTCGGTCCGGCAGCGTGGACAAGATCTTCTTCGGCAGCACGGCGGAAAAGGTCGTTCGTACTGCCGGCTGCCCTGTGCTGACCGTACCGCTGCCGGCGTCGACCGTTCAGCGGAAAGCGATGTGAGAAACAGGAGGATAACGATATGCCACATGCGCGAACGTGGGTCCCGTGCCTGATCCTTGGCCTGATCTTCGGTTTGCCTGGAGTGATGGAAAGAGAGGGGGATGCTGCCGCCGAGGCACAATCCGAACAGGTGGTGGAGGTCACGATCAAGGATTACAAATTTGTGACGAAACAGGGCCCGTTGCGTCTCGGCTTGCCGACGGTGATCAAGGTACGGAACGAGGACGCGGAGCGGCACGATTTCGGTTCGACGATGTTCGAGGGGCTCTCAGTGAAGGTTGAAAAGGACGGGGTGATCGTCTACGGACGAGGGGTAGGCGGGGTGTTCCTCGACCCTAAACGCGAGGCAGCGATCCGGTTCGATCTGACTCGTCCGGGGCGGCATGAGTTCCGTTGCTCGATTCATCCGACGATGAACGGAGAATTGCTCATCTTGAGCACGGAGGCCGTGTGAGCGAATCGGGCGCGAGACCGAGAATTCTCTTCGCAACGGATTTATCGCGGTCGGCGGAGAGGGCGGAGGCTTATGCGTGCACGTTGGCTGCGTCCTGGGGGGCGACCCTCACGGTCATGAGTGTGTTGGAATTCCCTCCCGGACTCGATCCGGAGTACCCAGTAAACCGCATGTATTTGGCTGAACTGATGAAGGAGGCTACGCAAGGGTTAGTCGAGTTGAAAGAGCGGACCGTCGCGCGAGGAGCTGTGGTGCAGACCAGGATTGCGACGGGGATTCCGAGCGAAGAGGTGTTAGCGGCCGCCGGGGCTGAGGGTACGGATTTGATTGTCGTGGGCACTGTCGGAAAGACCGGCGTCGAACATGTTCTGTTGGGCAGCACGGCGGAACGGATCATTCGGACCGCACCCTGTCCCGTGCTGGCCGTACGAATGGAGCGATCGAGGACGGAACAAGACGGCGGCAAGCAGCCTCCGGTGGAAATTGAACGACTCCTCGTGCCGATCGATTTTTCCGATTGCTCGCTCGACGCGGTGGAATACGCGGTCATCGTGGCGCAGCGGGCAAAGGCGTCTCTGACATTGCTCCATGTCCTGGAGCCGGTGTCCTATGGCCTCGATTTCTCGTTTCCGCATCCTGATAAGCGGGAACGTCAGCGGGAGGCGATCAAATCACGGCTCGACGGCCTGGTGTCGTCCCTGGCTTCTGCTCAAGTGAAGGCCGGCTATCTCCTTCGCGGAGGCCTGCCGAACGATTCCATTCTGGAGGCGGCCCGGACCGGATCCGCCGACATGATTGTCATGGGGACACATGGACGCCGCGGCTTATCGCACGCTTTTTACGGCAGCGTCGCGGAATCTGTGCTCCGAAAATCCCATTGCCCCGTCCTGACCGTCCGAAGCCCAAAATTTCACCCGGACCATCGTCGTGTACTCACGGCACAACCCATCTCCCAATAAACCGCCAACCGAGGAGCCTGCCATGCGCGCCATCGTAAAGAAAATCGGAGCAACGAAGAAGCGGCTTTCGCCAGCCTCCGGGACGACCGGAACGGCGATCGAACTGCCGGAAGGGATGTGGGAGCGGATCGCCCGCAAGGCCTACGAGTTGTGGGAACAGCGGGGCCGCCAGGAAGGCAACCAACTCAAAGATTGGCTCGACGCGGAAGAAATAGTCATGGAAGAAATCCATGAAGCTCGCGAGTGAACGGGGAGCTGGCTTTCAGGCCCCGGTCCCGCCCTCTCTCGAGGCGGTGCTCGCGCGACTCGAATCGTTGTCGTTGAGACCGGAATTCGCTGTGCAGCGGGAGGTGGCGCTGGCGCGCGCACTGAGACCCTATCTGCAAAGCGGCGCCGGGGGGATCGTTGCGCCTCTCGTCCAAGAAACCGAACTCGCCGAACTCGCCCTGCTCTGCGATTTCTATCCGGAAGACGGGCAGCTGACGTTGATCGAACAGCTGCGCGACGTCATCACGGAGCATATTCCCAACGAGGAACGGGCATGGCTCGATCCGCTGAAACATTCCTATATGGATCTGTTGGAACCAACCCTGTCGACGAAGCTGAGCGACGCCCTCTCGTTACGGTCGCTGGGTGACGGAGCCACGTTCGTGCTGCCCGGTGGCGAGGTCGCCAAAACCGTGGCGCCGGGGCATGTGCTGCTGACTCGGGTCATCGGTATCCCGGGCGGGCAGGAAGCTGGCCGAGCCGTATGGGCCGGTTGTGGGATCGTGCTCTCCTCCGCCGATGCCGGGGCGGTGCTCGAGATGACCGCAGAATGGCGCCGCGAGATGGAGATGAATTCCGGATCCTTCGCACTGGGGGAATGGCAGGAGTTTGCCAAGCGGTATGGGTACATGCTCCTCTGGGCATTTGCGCAGCTGCGTGTGGATGCCTTGGTGGATGCCGTGGCGCATATCCGTTTCCGTACTCCTGACGGACAACCCTATCTCTATGCCGTGGCTCTGTACGACCATCATGAGTATCGGTTGTTTGCGGATCGGTTGTCGGAGATGGAGGAATTGCGATCGGAACAACCGGCCGGTTCAGCGGCGAGCCGGGGGCCGGCCGATGGTGTTCCCCCGACTTTGACCTGGGTCCAGCGTGAGGCCGCCGGACCGGCCGAGACGACCGTGGCGCGGCTGACGCTGACCTCCTCCCAGCTGATTGTGGAATGCGACGGGCCGGAGCGGCTCGACCGGATCAAGCACCGGCTGGCGGCTTCGTTGGGATTTTCGCTACATTTCCGCGGCGAGACGTTGACACCGCCGGCTCGACAATTGTCGGTGGGAGAATTGATGTCGGACGAGTCGCTGACCCTGGTTGTCACACCAGACGAAGACCGTGCCCTCCTTAACCAATTTCTGGAGAAGGTCTATCTCGAATGGTCGGATCAGCCCCATCGCTCGCTCGGCGGGCAGACGCCGCGTCATGCCGCCGCGACTGCGGAGATGCGCGGCGCGGTCGGCGTCTTGATCGACGAAATGGCCCGACGCGATCCGGGCCTTCTACGGACGGGCCGGGCCGCGTTCGATTATAACCGGCTTCGCGCGCATGTGGGGCTGGATGAAGTGCCGGGGTAAGCCGACGCACACCGCACTTGCCTCTCGACGAAATCGCGTATACAACCATGCACAGACTATGAAGGGATTGGAAAGCTGCTGGGCGGGCATGTAAGGGGACGACAGGTTGGCATCCGAACGGACAATCATAGGGATTCTGGTCGGCGGCGGGCCGGCGCCCGGTATCAACAGCGTCATCGGCGCCGCGACGATCCGCAGTATTCTCGGCGGCTGCGATGTCCTGGGGATTCTCGACGGGTTCAAATGGCTCATGGAGGGGAGCAGCGGAAACGTGCGGCCGCTCTCGATTGAAGACGTGAGCCGGCTCCACTTTCGCGGCGGTTCCTATCTCGGCACGTCGCGGGCCAATCCGACCAAGAAGGTCGAGCATCTGGACCACGTCCTCTCCACGCTGATCAACCTCGGCGTGACGCGTCTCATCACGATCGGTGGAGACGATACCGCCTTTTCCGCGCTCAAACTAGAGGAGCGGGCGGCGGGGCGTATCCAGGTCGTCCATGTGCCGAAGACGATCGACAACGACCTTGACTTGCCCAACGGGATTTCTACCTTCGGGTTTCAGACCGCGCGGCATGTCGGCGTGGAGATTGTCAAAAATCTCATGGTCGATGCCCTGACCACCTCACGCTGGTATTTCGCCGTGACGATGGGGCGCAAGGCCGGCCACCTGGCGCTTGGAATTGGGAAAGCCGCCGGCGCCACGTTGACGGTTATCCCGGAAGAATTCACGGAGCGGCCCGTGAGGCTGAAGCGGTTGGTGGACTTGCTGGTCGGCGCCGTGATCAAGCGGTTCAGCCACGGCCGAACCGACGGCGTGGTGGTGCTGGCGGAAGGGTTGATCGAAATCCTGGACCAGCAAGATCTGGGAGGGCTGGAGCAAGTCGCACGTGACGAACACGGCCATCTGCGCTTGTCGGAGGTGGATGTAGGGGCGTTGCTCAGGCGGGAAGTGACGAAGGAACTCAGCGCCCTGGGGCATCCCATTTCGATCGTCGCCAAAGCCGTCGGCTACGAATTGCGCTGCGCAGACCCGATACCGTTCGATCTCGACTACACCCGAGATCTTGGTTATTGTGCCGCCCAGTTCCTGCTCGATGGGGGGACGGCGGCGATGGTGTCGATCCAGAACGGGCGGTTCACGCCGATTCCGTTCAAGCAGATGGTGGACCCCACCACCGGGCGCACCAAGGTCCGCATGGTGGACGTCGGTTCCCAGTCGTATGACATTGCCCGGCAATTTATGATTCGACTCACGCAAGAAGACCTTGCCGATCCGGTCATGCTGGGCCGTTGTGCTGCGGTCGCCGGTCTGTCGCCGGAATCGTTCCGCAAGCGGTTTGCCGGTGTGATCGGCCCGGCGCTGAATCATCAGCAGGTTGCGAAAAACTCGGTATAGACATGAAACACCCTAGGAATCTGTTAACTGCTGCTGACGGTGTCAGAGCCGCAGGATGCTCAAAATGGCCGTCCAGCAAGGCCGCAGCGAGTGAAGAGGCGAGGCGTACGCTTCGGTACGTTGAGCCTCTGAACGATGCGAGAACGCCGCTGGCGGACTTTTTCAGCATCATGTAAGACGAAAGGACGCGCATCATGAAAGTGTTGGCAGCCACAGATGGCTCGAAGTACGGCCGGTGGGCGGTAGAATGGCCGGCGCTGATCCCGTTTACTGTTAGGCCGGTGGTCCGAGCGCTGCACGTCGTGGACATCGCCGGTTTGCGCGCGCCCTTCATGATTCAGCCCATGATTGTGGGCACGGAAAAGTATCTCCAAGTCGAGATCAAACGGATGGAAGCGAGCGCGAAAGCGACGAAGAAAGAAGCCGAAAACGCGTTGCGAGAATCCGGCTTGAGCGGGACGGTCGTGGTGGATCGGGGTGGGGTAACGGCGACGCTCATGAAGCACGCCAAACGTGGCGTCGATCTCCTGTCGATCGGGTCGCGTGGGTTGGACGCGCTGGATCGCTTCATGCTTGGGAGTGTGTCCAACTATGCGATTCATCATGCTCCCTGTTCCATCTTGGTGGTGAGAGAGGCGCCCCGGCCCGTGCGCCGAATTTTGTTGGCGATCGACGGCTCCGCGGCATCGGACAAGGCGCTTCGGTTTCTGCTCCGAAATATTAATCCGGCTCCCGATGGTCCCGAACGCGATCCGGTAATGGTCACCGTGGCACATGTGATGCCGTACTTCAAATATCCGGAGCTGCGGGAATCAGGGAAAGTGCTGGTCAAGCGCTACGTGGACAAAGTGGCGAAGGCCGGGTTTCAGGTACAAGAGGCCATGAGGTTGGGAAAGCCGGCCGATGAGATACTCACAGAGGCCAAGCAGGAGAAGGTCGATCTGATCGTTACCGGCGCCAAAGGCTTGGGGGCGATCGGCCGTGCGTTGCTCGGCAGCGTTTCCACTCGCGTGGTCCAACATGCGACGTGCTCCGTCCTCGTCGTTCGATAAGAGACCAGAATCTCCGTGAGAAAGCGTGCCGTGCCCTGCTTTCAGCCAGGCCGGGCACGGCTGGGTCCACCAAATCGACTCCAATCTGCAATAACTGACACCAACGAAATACGACGGCAGGTTCAATGCCGAAGGCCGCCCTCCTCTCCATCGCAAATGAAAAAGGGGGAGGCTTGACGAGTGAGAAGAGGAAGAATAGACTGCACAAGTTTTCGTTCGTTAACATGTTTGACACATTGTGAGGGTACCATGTCTTCTGCCGAAAAGATCGAGCAAGAACCCCTTCCTGACCGGTTGGTCACGGGGCTTTCAAAAATCGGGCTGGCGATGAAGAGCCGTACGTGGCGGCGACAGGGGCGGAAAGGGGTTGGCCCCTTGCAGGTCCAGGTGTTGCGCTATCTCAAGACCTGTCACAACCAGGCGGCCACCGTCTCGACGATTGCGCGAGAATTGACGGTCAAGCTGCCCACGGCGTCCGAGGTCATTCGGACCTTGGCGGAGAAACGGCTTGTGCGCCGGCGTCAGGAGCAGCCAGACCAACGCATCGTGATGGTGCACCTGACCGCCTTGGGTGCCAAAGCAGCCCGGGTGGAGGATGGCTGGCCGGAGTTATTGGCCGCAGCCACACAACAGCTGTCGGTTGAAGAACAGGTCAGTCTGCTGACCGTCTTGGCGAAACTTATCCGCGTGTTGCAACAGAAGGGGGAGATTCCCATCGCCCGGATGTGCGTCTCGTGCCAGCATTTCGCTCCGAACGCGCATAAGGGTGGAGACCAACCGCACCATTGCCGGTATTTCGACGTACCCTTCAGCGATCAGGCCATCCGTCTCGATTGCCCGGAATATGTCGAAGTGCTCAAGACCAAGGCGAAGAGTGCGTGAGGTGTCCGGTCGGTTGGGGTCTATCTCTGGTGAACTAACCAGCCAAGCGTCGTTTGTGGGGGCCTGGTTGGGTAGGAGAAGCGCGACGCCGTTGCTAACGTGAGGGCCCTTCTCCCTGCCCCACATACAGAATTCGATCGGCCTCGATCCAACCGAACAAGTCATCCAAAGCCAGTTGGAGTGCCGTTTCGATCGGGTCGCGATCCGAAGCGGCCACCCATCGAACCCTTGATCCGGCCACGGTCTGTTCGCTGACATAGGTCTTAACCGGCTGATCCGCCTCGCTCATCTCCCCCTGCAACCGCATGTGGTAATGATACCGGCCTTGCCGGGAGGCCAAGGCCAGCTTTGCGGTGATGCGAAGCCTCAAATCGGTAGAACCGGCGGAGACCGAGCTGAATGTTCCCCGCTGCTGCGCATATCGTACGATCGCCTGAGTGAGGTTGTGGGTCGGCCATTCGAGCAGGACAATTCCCGGCCGATGGTCCGCACCCTCCAAGGCCAGGGATCCGACCGTCACCTGGAGAGGACGGGAGATCGTCGATGAACCCGGGCTTATGGGGAGAGGGCTCACCTCGATTCGGTGTACACACCCCGCGGATACGATCAAGATGAGCACCAGAAGTCGAACAGACATGGGGTGTTTGAAGGGAGTCACACAGACAACAGATTTGTCGGCCCAATCGCGGCTCAGTCTAGCACAGGTGTCCGAGAAAAACCCTTGAACCGGTCAGGATAGCTGCGTTATCTTATCGGTGTCTGGGTGTGCGTGAGGACCTTCTCCGGCAGGCCGACACCGTTCGAACAACGAGGAGGATGAACATGGGAAAGAATTTAAAGGGAACCAAGAGCCACGACAACTTGAAACATGCCTTCGCGGGCGAATCGCAGGCTAACCGCCGGTACCTCTACTTCGCGCGGCGCGCCGACATCGAGGGTTATCCCGATGTGGGCGGATTGTTCCGCGATACGTCCGAAGCCGAAACCGGCCATGCCTTCGGCCATTTGGATTTCTTGAAAGAAGTCGGCGATCCGGCCACCGGAAGTCCGATCGGGAACACCGATGCGAATTTGAAGGCCGCCATCGAGGGTGAGACCTACGAGTACACCCAGATGTATCCAGGCATGGCCAAGACCGCCCGCGATGAAGGGTTCCCTGAACTGGCCGAATGGTTTGAAACGCTGGCGAAGGCCGAGCGGTCCCATGCCAATCGGTTCCAGAAGGGGCTCGATGGCCTGAAGCAGAGTTAACAGCCTGTGGCATTCAGCCGTCAGCTATCAGCATGAAGAGGTCGTTCTTCACGGCTGATAGCTGATTGCTGGCGGCTGCGTGCTCCTGTCAGCCCGCCCATGAAGCCTCTCAGTCTCATCAATCCGATCGATCCGGCCCAACTGGACAAAGATACATTGCGGATCTACGAGATCTGCGACGGGTGCCGCCGCTGTTTCAATCTGTGCCCGTCCTTCAATACCTTGCTCGATCGAATCGACGCCTACGAGGGCGACGTCGCCAAGCTGTCGCCCGCCGACCATCATCGCGTCGTCGATGAGTGCTACTACTGTAAACTGTGTTTCAATCACTGTCCCTACACGCCGCCGCATCAGTACGCGATCGATTTTCCACATTTGATGGTCGCATGGAAAAAACGCCTGGCGGCGGAGCGCGGGGTCCATTGGCGCGATCGATTGCTCGTCATGACAGACATGATCGGGAAACTCGGCAGTGCCACGGCGTCGATCACGAATGGATTGTTGGGGAGCCGCCTGATCCGCCGGATCGTCGAACTGGTCGCGGGGGTGCATCGGGACCGGCAGCTGCTGCATTTTTCTGGCGAAACGTTCACCCGCTGGTTCGCCCGGCACGCGCCGGTAAAACGGGCCGAGCCTCCGGTCCGGAAAGTCGCGCTCTTTGCCAGTTGCCTGGTGAACTATCAGACGACGGATGTCGGGAAGGCGACAGTCCAGGTGCTGGAGAAAAACGGAATCGATGTCGTGGTGCCCGAACAACGCTGCTGCGGCATGCCCCAGTTCGAAATCGGCGGCACGCAGGGTATTCAAGAGGCGGTGAAGGCTAATGTCGCGTCGCTGCATCCGTGGGTTGCACAAGGTTATGATGTCGTCGTGCCCACGGCGAGTTGCAGTTTAATGCTCAAACGCGAATATCCGGAACTCCTGCCTGACGAGCAAACCAAGCAGGTTGCGGATCGCACGTTCGATGTCTGCGAATATCTGATGGCGATGAAGAAAGCGGGGCAGCTGGCGACGGATTTTACGGTGTCTCCCGGACGTGTGGCCTATCAAATTCCCTGTCATCTGCGGGATCAGAATATCGGCTTCAAGTCTAAGGAATTGATGGAGTGCGCCGGGGCGCAGGTGAATGTGATCGAGCAATGTTCCGGTCATGATGGGTCGTGGTCGGCCAAGACGGAATTCTTCACGCTGTCGATGAAGATTGCGGCCAAGGCCGTCCGCGCGATCGAACAGGCACCGGCCGATCTCGTGGCTTCCGACTGTCCATTGGCCGGGTTGCAATTGGATCAGGCCGGGGCGTCGGCTCACGTGGGCGGCAAGGCAGCTCGCCACCCGATTCAGATTGTCCGCGATGCCTATGGGTTGCCCTCTTCTGGTTCGTAGTGCGTGACGCGGAGGAAACATAATGAAACGACTGGTACGGGAAGATTTGCTGTCCACGCAGGATTATGAACGGCAACGGGAAGCCTTTCGGGCCCGTATTATCGAGCTGAAGCGGAAGCGGCGGATCTTCGTCGGTCCCTTGATCACCCTGGTATTTGAGAATCGGGAGACGCTGCTCTTTCAGATTCAAGAGATGATTCGAGTTGAGCGCATCATCGATCCCGCCAAAGTGCAAGACGAGTTGGATGTGTATAATGAGCTGCTGCCCGGGTTGGATGAATTGCGTGCGACACTCTTGATTGAGATTACCGAAGAAGCGAAGATGAAAGAGTGGCTCGACCGGTTCATGGGGCTGGATCGCGGCCAGACGCTGGCGATCACGGCGAACGGTGAGCAGGTGTTTGCGGAGTTCGAGGGCGGCCACAGCCATGAGACCAAGATCAGCGCCGTCCATTTCGTCCGATTCCGGCCGACAACCGCGATGAAAGAAGCCTTTGCCGATGCGCGTCTGCATTCCCTGGCGGAACTTGATGTACTTGCTCGTAGAAAAAGGCATAGCTCATCCGCTGATAAGACGTGCGCATTGTACCACAGTGGGATTTAGCGCCAGAAGGGGCTTCGGGACCTGCCTGACGTGAGAGGGTAAGGGGTGAGTGGCACGTAGCAGGTGGTAGGTGGTGAAGAGTAAGATGTGATCGCAGAGGGAGTCTTCGGGAAGGGAGACTCCCTCTCTGTTTATGACGGCCACAGCAAGAGCCGATGCCCCGGACGTGCTGGGAGTTCTTCGCCACTGACCACTCGCCACTAGCTACTCACTACTGGCCGCTTACCACTGACTACTCACCCCTCACATTTCACTTTTCGCTTTGTTCCGCCGGCGCGCTACGCCTGTGTCTCGAGCAGCCGCCGCGACAGCGTGGGCCACGTTTGGAACGACCGTTTTGTCAAAGAGGCTGGGAATAATGTAATCCTCACTCACCGCGCCTTCGGGGATCGTATGAGCCAGGGCATTGGCAGCAGCCAACTTCATCGCCTCGTTGATCTCGGCGGCTTGCACGTCGAGCGCTCCTCGGAAGATGCCTGGAAATGCGAGCGCATTATTGATCTGGTTGGGATAATCCGATCGTCCGGTGGCAAAGACACGGCAGTGCGACGCGGCCAGATCCGGCGAGACCTCCGGATCCGGATTCGCCATCGCGAAGACGATCCGGTCCGTGGCCATCGCGTCGAGATCCTCCGCGCTCAGAATATTCCCGACTGACAGGCCGATGAACACATCAGCACCTTTCAGCGCATCACGCAGCGTCCCCCTCGGATTATCCGGAGTACGACAAGCAGCGAGATCGGCCCGGCACGCCCGCAATTGCTCAGCCTCACCGTACAGGATGATGCCTTCCTTATCGCAGCCCAGCAGATGCGACACGCCGGCCGCCAGCAACATTCGGCAGCAGGCCGTGCCCGCTGCGCCGAGCCCGTTGACGACAACACGCACCTGCTCCATCCGCTTTCCGACTACCCGTAGCGCGTTCGTGAGGGCCGCCAGGATGACCACAGCCGTCCCATGTTGATCATCATGCATGACCGGCACATCGAGCAATTGTTTCAGCCGTCGCTCGATCTCAAAACAGCGGGGCGCGCCGATATCTTCCAGATTGATGGCGCCGAATCCCGGCGCGATCCCTTGCACGATCTGCACGATCGCATCCGGGTCCTGCGTATTGAGGCAAAGCGGCCAGGCATCGATACCGGCCAGCTCTTTGAACAGCATCGCTTTGCCTTCCATTACCGGCAGCGCTGCTTCCGGGCCGAGATTGCCCAGCCCCAACACCGCCGACCCGTCCGTCACGATCGCCACACTGTTGCTTTTACTGGTGAACGCATAGGCTTTGGACTTGTCCTGCGCAATGGCTTGGGCGACACGGCCGACGCCGGGCGTGTAGACCATCGAGAGGACGTTCCGCGTACTGATCGCAATCTTCCCCTCCACTCGAATCTTGCCGCCGAGATGCAGCAGAAAAATACGATCGGAGGCCGAGAGCACTGTGACATCAGGCAGCGCGGCAAGCCGGGCCAGCACCTGCTTGCCATGCGCCTCGCTCTGCGCGTCGAAAGTCACGTCCCTAATCATGGCGGCTTTCGTCGCCGAGACGATATCAACCGCGCCGAGATTGGCTTGTTCTTCGGCCAGCAGCGCCGCCACGCGGGCAAAGACACCGGGCTTATTCGCGAGCTCCAGCCGGACTGTCAGGCGGTAATTGGAATAGGGACCGGTGTCGTTCATGTGAGCTGGCGTCCTCTCCTATGGTCTAGCCTACCACATTGGTAAGTGGTCAGTAGCCAGTAGGCCGAGCATCGAGACGCTCTCAAGAAGGCCTTGCGGGCCTCTTGCAACGTCATCGATACGTCAACGAACTACATGGACGGTGACAGCGAACGTGCCGTCGGGACTGTGCTCGCGGAACTGATCGCCTCGGGCGAACTCCGTCGCGAAGAAGTCGTCGTTGTCTCCAAGATCGGCTACGTGCAGGGGGAGAATTTGAAACTAGCCGAAGCCAGAGAACACTCCGGGCGTCCCTATCCTGACATGGTCAAGTACGGAGACGGCATCTGGCACTGCCTTCATCCCGAATTCCTGGCGGATCAACTGGCGCTATCCTTGGATCGCCTCGGTCTGGTCACGTTGGATGTCTGTCTTCTCCACAATCCGGAATACTTTTTGTCGGAAGCCATGCACCACGGCGAGAAAGATCTGGCCGCGCTTCGCGCGCGATTCTATGGCCGGCTTGAGCAGGCCTTCACCTACTTCGAATCGCAAGTGGCGGCGGGGCGGCTCCAGTACTACGGTGTCTCATCCAATACCGTGACCGCTCCGGCCGAAAGTCCGGAAACCACCTCGCTCGCCTCCATGGTTGAAGCAGCGCAAGCCGCTGCCACGTCGGCGGGTCTGGAAACCCATCACTTCCGCGTCCTGCAACTGCCGATGAATCTGTTTGAGTCCGGAGCCGCATTGACGGCCAACACGGGCGCCGCCGGCCGTCAGACCGTGCTGGAATATGCGCAACAAGCAGGGGTCGCTGTGTTGGTGAATCGCCCCTTGAACGCCATGCCCGCTCCACAGAGTGGGATCGTGCGCTTGGCAGACCTACCCCATGAAGATGCGCCAATCGATATCGCCCGGCAGCTTGACGCTGTCGGCACACTTGAACAAGAATACCGTGATTCGATTGCGCCGGCTATGCAGCAAGCCAAGCAAGGGACGGCGCCGGCCGAGTTTTTCAATTGGTCTCAAGAGTTGCAGCGGGTGCGTCCACAGATCCAAGGCCTTGAGCATTGGGAGCAAATTGAACGCCAGATGATTGCCCCACAAGTCAATCAGGCGATACAAACCCTTTCACGCCACTTGACCGGAGAACCATCGGAACGATGGGAGGCCTGGCGCGAGCGGTATGTACCTGAACTGCTGGCCCTCCTCCATGGGATGCGGCGTGAAGCGACCGACCGCAGCCGCGCGCGCACAACTGCAATCGCGCAGGCACTCGACCCGCTCTTGCCGGACGCACGTCGCCAGAGTACTCTTTCTCGCAAAGCACTCTGGATTCTTGCCTGGACGCCCGGCGTCACCTGCGTGCTGAACGGTATGCGAACGCCACACTATGTCGATGATACATTGGCAATACTCAGGTGGGAACCGCTCAAGGATGTCATCCAGGCATACAAACGGATGACCGCCTTGGCCGCATCGTTATAGAATCCGTACGCACTTTATTATCTGAAGGAGAGAGGGGACATATGCGACAAGATCGAATGTTATGGGTTGTTGGCGCACCGATTATGGCCGTGCTCGCGATGCAAGGCTGCTCATCCCTATCCGGATCGGGAACCGGTCAGGAAGGGAGGGCTGGAGAAGAACGAATCAAGGAGCAGGCCATCAAAGAGGCGACGGCTCGCAACGTCAGTCCTGACCGCTCCGAATTGTCAGCCAAACACGAGGCTGAATCGGGCAAGGACTTGCTGATGGATGTACTATTTGATTTCGATCAGGACAGCCTCCGCGCCGACGCGTTACCGGTATTGGAAGCGAATGCGAGACAGTTGAAGAGCAGCGGCATCGCCCGCATACTGCTCGAAGGCCGGGGCGATGAAATCGGAACGTCCGCCTACAATCTCGTCTTGGGTGAACGCCGGGCCAGAAGTGTGAAAACCTATCTCCAGCACCTGGGGTTGTCCCTCGACCTCAAGACGACAAGCTACGGGAAGGATCGCCCGCTGTGCTTTGAACATACGAACGAGTGTATGCAGAAGAACCGGAGCGTCCATTTCACGGTGAAGGAGTAGCGGCGGGCCACAGAGGAGAAGAGCGTATAGCTGATGG
>JABMDG010000021.1:14501-23349 GCA_015904045.1 Nitrospira sp. | reverse complement strand
AGAAAGCCTTGCGGTCGTCTTGCAACGTGATCGATACCTCGACCAATTATATGGACGGCGACAGCGAGCGCGCCGTGGGATCCGTGCTCGCGGAGCTGATCGCTTCAGACGAATTGCGGCGCGAGGAGATCGTCGTCGTCTCCAAGATCGGATACGTGCAGGGGGAAAATTTGAAACTGGCTGAAGCCAGAGAAAAATCCGGACGCCCCTATCCTGAGATGGTCAAATACGGAAACGGCATCTGGCACTGCATCCATCCGGAATTCTTGGCGGATCAATTGACACTCTCGCTGGATCGACTCAGTCTGGCCACGTTGGATGTCTGTCTCTTGCACAACCCCGAATACTTCTTATCGGAAGCCGCGCACCGGGGCGAGAAGGATCTGGCCGCGCTTCGCGCGGGTTTCTATGGCCGGCTTGAGCGGGCCTTCGCCTATTTTGAATTGCAAGTAGCGGCAGGACGCCTTCAGTACTATGGAGTCTCGTCGAATACCGTCACGGCTCCGGCCGATAGTCCGGAAGCGACCTCGCTCGCCGCCATGGTTGACGCGGCGCAAACTGCCGCCAAATCGGCAGGCACCGGCGTCCATCACTTCCGCGTGCTGCAACTCCCGATGAACCTGTTTGAATCGGGAGCCGCTCTGACGGCCAATACCGGCGCCGCCGGCCGGCAGACTGTGCTGGAGTATGCGCAACAGGCAGGCGTGGCCGTGCTGGTGAACCGGCCCTTGAACGCCATGCCTGCTCCACACAGCGGGGTGATGCGGCTGGCGGACCTCCCGCTTGAAGAGGCTCCGATCGATGTCGCCCGGCAACTTGACGCTGTCGGCGCGCTTGAACAAGAATATCGCGCCTCGATCGCGCCGGCTGTGCAGCAAGACAAGCAGGGCACGGCGCCGGACGAGTTCTTCAATTGGTCTCATGAATTGCGGAGGGTGCGTCCGAAAATCCAGGGACTGGAGCATTGGGAGCAGCTTGAGCGCCAAATGATCGCTCCGCAAGTCAACCAAGCCATACAGACGCTGTCGCGCCTGCTGACCGGCGAACCATCGGAACGATGGGAGTCCTGGCGCGATCGGTATGTGCCTGAGCTGCTGAATCTGTTGCAGGGGTTGCGGCGTGAAGCAACCGAACGGAGCCGCGCCCGGACTGCGGCGGTGGCGCGCGCAATCGACCCGCTCTTGCCCGAAGCGCGCCGTCAGGATACGCTCTCGCGCAAGGCGCTCTGGATTCTTGCCGGCACGCCCGGCGTGACCTGTGTGCTGAACGGCATGCGCACACCGCACTATGCCGATGACTCCTTGGCGATACTCCGCTGGGAGCCGTTTAAGGACGTGATCCGAGTGTATGAACAGATGAAAACGGTAGCTGCTGAGCTCTAGACTCTCACGCACTTTCTATTTGAAGGGGGAACATATGCGACAAGATCGAGTGTTATGGATCGTCGGGGCGCCGGTGATGGCCGTTCTGTTGATGCAGGGCTGTTCGGCCATATCGGGATCGGGAACCGGTGAAGAAGGGAGGGCTGGGGAAGAACGAATCAGAGAGCAGGCCATCAAGGAAGCCGCAGCCCGCAAGCTCGATCGTTCCGACGAATTGTCCGCGAGAAACAAGATGGAATCGGTCAAGGAATCGTTGATGGATGTGCTGTTCGACTTTGACCAAGACCACCTTCGCACAGATGCTCTGCCGGTATTGGAAGCGAATGCGAAACAACTAAAAGACTTCAAAACCAAGACCTTCGATTCCGTCATCGCTACGTCCGGCATGGCCGGCAACCTGGCCGACATCATCTGCCTCAAACAGACCGGGCGGCCCCTGCCCCAACAGAATCTGGCCAGGGTGGCATTGAAAGATCTGCGCCTGCTCGAAACAGAGCTGGCTCGCTCTTCGTTGAAGGCCAGGTTGGCGCTTCCCGGCCTCGATCCCAAGCGCGTGGATACCTTGCTGCCTGCTGCCGTCGTGCTCCGGCGTCTGCTGGAGTTGACCGGTCAAGACGAGATGACGCTGTGCGACAAGGCCATTCGCGAGGGGGTGATTTACGACTTTATCGCCAAACACCGCGAAGGGCTCAAGGCCGAGACTGAAATCCCCGACGTGCGGCGTCGCAACGTCATCGGGCTGGCTCGGCGCTGCCACGCTCCCGAAGTCCATTCCTTGCATGTCGCCGATCTGGCGCTCCGCTTGTTCGACCAGACCAAACGGCTGCACGGACTGGGCCCGCAGGAGCGCGGCTGGCTCGAATACGCCGCCATCCTGCATGATATCGGCTACCTCATCAATCCCCGGCAGCATCACAAGCATGCCTATTATCTGATCATGAACAGCGATCTCGGAGGGTTGACCGCGGACGACATCGAGGTGATCGCCAACGTTGCCCGCTACCATCGACGGGCGGTGCCGGGGCTCAGACATCAGGGGTTTGAGAGTTTGACTCCCCGCTTGAAGCGCGTGGTGCGAATCCTGTCGGCTCTGCTGCGAGTCGCCGACGGGCTCGATCGAACCCATTTTTCGGTGGTACGGACCGTGAGTGTGAAAGCAGGAAAGATGATGACGATCGAAGCGACGGTGACGGGCGATGCGGAGATGGAGCTGTGGGCGGCCAAAAACCGGGCGGACTTATTTCAGCAGGTGTTCCGGAAGCGCGTGCGGTTTTCCAAAATATTGGATGAGAAGGAGTCGCCATGACCGAGCCGGCTGGCATTAAGGGTGCGCGCCATCCCTATCCCGGGAAGCTCATCATTGTCGAAGGAATCGACGGCTCCGGGAAGAGCACGCAGTCGTTGTTGTTGCTCAAGTGGCTGGAGTCCAAGGGCTACAAGGTATTCTTCACGGAATGGAATTCCTCCGATCTCGTCAAAGACACCACCAAGCGGGGCAAAAAAACGAAGAGCCTGACGCCGACGACGTTCAGCCTGCTCCATGCGACGGATTTCGCCAGCCGGCTCTATCACCAGATTCTTCCTCCCTTGAAAGCCGGCATGCTCGTGCTGGCCGATCGGTACATGTACACGGCGTTCGCCCGCGATGTGGTGCGCGGGGTGTCACGCGATTGGGTGCGCAAGCTGTACAGCTTTGCCATCAAGCCGGACATGGCGTTCTACTACCGGGTGCCGATCGAAGTGGCCATCTCCCGGCTGCTGCGCGGCACGCGCGGGCAATTCAAGTATTATGAAGCGGGCATGGACATGAACCTCAGTCCCGACATCACGGAGAGTTTCCGGTTGTTTCAGTCGCAAATACTGGCCGAGTACGAGAAGATCGTGGAGGAGTTCGGCCTCTTGACCATGGACGCGACCCTGGATATTGAGGCGCAGCAGGAACAGATGCGGACGCTAGTGCAGGACGCGCTCCGCGGCTACAAACCGAAACGAGGGACCTATGGCCGACGGACGCTTTTTTGGCGACGGTTTGACGTACCTAAATCCGAGTGACCTGAAAGGGAAGCTTATCGCCATCGAAGGCACGGACGGCGTCGGACGGTCGACGCACATCGAGATGTTGCAGGAATGGCTTGAGGTGCAAGGCTACGGCGTCATCACGACCGGATGGACGAGGTCGAATCTAATGTCCAAGACGATCGAGGTGGCAAAGGCCGGCAACATTCTTGACCGCTGGTCGCTCAGCCTGCTGTATGCGACCGATTTCGCGGATCGCCTCGAGCATCAGATCATACCCGCCCTTCGCTCGGGATTTATTGTGCTGGCCGATCGCTATATCTACACGGCCTTCGCGCGGGACTTTGTGCGAAGCGGCGATCGCAAGTGGATTCGTGACGTGTTCGGGTTCGCCTTGATCCCGGATCTCGTTTGTTATTTGCGTATCGACGTGGAAACTCTGGCGCTGCGGGTTATCGAAACCACGGGCATGAATTACTGGGAATCCGGCATGGATCTCCGGCTGGGAGCCGACCTCTATGAGAGCTTCAAGAAATATCAGTCGTTGCTGATCGAAGAATTCGACAAAATGGCGGAAGAATTCCGCTTCAATGTCGTCGATGCCAGAAAGTCTCCCGAAGAGATTCAGGAAGAACTTCGGGGGCATATCTTGCCCGTCCTGCCAGGCCACAAACGCGCGGGGGCCTCGGAACAGGTCCCGGCCTAAGCACCGCCGTCCTCCTCAGTTTCCGCGGACATTCTTTTCCCCAAGACCCGCAAGTGCATCGGCTGAAGCCACCAACGGAGAATCCCCTGGCCTGGCTTGGGCCCGTCCGGCAAGTGGATGAGGGCTGCCCCGGATTTTTTAAGCGACATGCCCGTGATTGGTTTCCCGCACAGCAATACGCCCGCCAGTTCACCCAGCAGCGGTTCATGGCCCACGCAGACGACCATCGAATCTGCCGGACACGAGCGGAGGAATAACAGGATCTGCTCGAAGGACGCGCCGACAGCGAGTTCGTCGCGCGTCTCAACCTTGAGTGTCGGACAGAGCGTGGTGCGCAACAGACGGGCCGTGCCGTAGGCGCGGACAAACGGACTGCTGCACAAGTGGGTCGGCTTGCAGCCGAGCGCCGCCAGTCCCGCTGCCGCTTGGCGGACGCGCTTCCTTCCCTTCTCAGTCAGGGGACGATTCTCTTCCGAACCATCCCAATTCTCGGATTCGATCGCAATCCCGTGCCGAACGAGCAGGCAATCCATCATTCCCTCCGGTTGTTGTGAGTGAATCACCTTTTGGGGGCCAGAGCTCCACTGGCGGTTACTCTAATCCGCATCATTCATGAACACTCTGCTGCAAGCGCGGAGTCGCTTTTGGGACGAGCCTTCGCGGGCGGGCTCGCTCCTCGCAACCTCGGCATTCGGTTTCAACTATGCCACGGTTCCTCGGAACTCAGCGTGCCCGTCTCGCAACGCGACTGCGTGATGTTGCCACGAACCGCCATATCGATGCGCGTTACCTCGGAGGATCGCACGTCAGGGCACAAGGTGCCCTCTTCGAGGTCCGAGGCCGGCGGCGGCTCTCCCTGCCAAGAAGCCCGTGGCCCAGGCCCATTGGAAGTTGAAGCCGCCGATGCGTCCGTCACAATCGAGGATCTCGCCGACGAGATACAAGCCGGGCACAAGCTTCGACTCCATCGTCCGGTAGTCGATCTCTTCCAGCGGCACGCCGCCGGCCGTCACTTCCGCGTAGTTCCAGCCGCGCTCTCGTTCGATGGGCAGCGCCAATCTCGTGAGCGCGGTCAGCAGCCGTTCTCGGTCGGCTCGGCAGACTTGCGCGACGGCCTGTTGCGGGGAGCATCCGACGTGTCGGCAGAGTGCTTCGGCAAACCGTTCAGGGACACGCAAGGCCAACGTGTTGACAAGCGATCGGCGTGGGCGATGGGAAGCCTCATGCACGAACCACGCACGCACCTGCTCTGGTGTCTGGCCAGGCAGGAAGTTCGCGTGGACGAGGGCGTCCTCTCCTCGTTCACGAGCGAGAGTCCAGAACCGGCTGGCATCCATGACGACGGGACCGCTAATCCCGAAGTGTGTCCAGAGCAAACTGCCGGTCCGCGTATCAGCGGTGTGTCCATTGACGGTCGTCGACAGCGTGATCTCCTGCGAGAGGCCGGAGAGCGATTGGTGAAACATTTTGGCATCGAGCACCAGCGGCACGAGCGCTGGAACGGTGGTCGTGACAGAATGGCCAAGCCGACGGGCCAGGCTGTACCCGAAGCCATCGCTCCCCGATCTTGGAATCGACCGGCCGCCGGTCGCCAGGATGACGTTCTTCGCGTTGAGAGAGCCATGGCTGTGCTGGAGGACGAATCCAGCGTTCACGGACTTCTCCAGACCTGACACGCGATGGCCGGTCCGGATGGTGATGCCTAGCGTGCGGGCTCGCGTCACCAGCGCGGTGAGCACTGTTCTGGCTGTGTCGGTGACGGGAAACAGTTTGCCGGTGTCTTCGCGTTTGAGCGTGACGCCCATCGAGGCGAACCACTCGACGGTGTCTGCTGCGGAGAAGGCCGCCAGCACGTTTTTGATAATGCGGCGATTCCCGAAGTAGTCGCTCGGCGTGACGGCGTCATGTGTGACGTTGCAGCGCCCGCCGCCCGAGACGAGGATCTTCGCGCCGATGCGGTTCGCGCCGTCCAGCAGCACGATGCTGCGTCCCGTCTTACCCCCAGCACATTCTCCCGCGACAATCGAGGCGGTCAGCCCTGCCGCGCCAGCACCGACGACAGCGACATCGCAGGCACCGGATGCCTCCACATTAGACACTTTTAACTGCCTGTTAACACGGGTTTAATCTCACGATGTTACCGTGCCCTCCATGTTCAGGGGGATTCAATAGCATGAGCATGGGAGCAGGAGGTAATCCATGACCTGTCAAAAGTGCAGAGGCCTTATGATCGAAGAGCGGCAACCGGAACTGTCGCCCGGCACGATCATTCATCGATGCATCAATTGCGGACTGATCCTCGATCCGTTGCTGTTGCAGAATCGCCTCAATCATCTTCGGGAAAAAGCTGCGTTGCTCCACGCCGCGTAAGGCACATGCGTTGTGTCGGTTCCTTCCGATCACGGGCGTGGTTAGGCGTGTGATCGGATGGGGCGGGGAGTGGGCGTCGCGTGCGTGGTCAGATCGAGAACTCCGCCCAGAGAAAGGTATGATCTGAGGGGTCTTTTGCTCGCCGCGGCCCGACGTCCACATCAGCCCGCACACATTTCTCCGCCAGCGGCCTTGTCGAGAGAATGTGGTCGATCCTCCATCCTTTGTTGGCCTCCAGCGAACCCGGCGCCCGATAGTCCCAGAACGTGTACTGCTGCCGTGTCGGATACAATTTCACAAATACGTCTTGGAATCCCCACGCAAGCGTCTGTTCATACGCCTTCCGGGCCGCTTCATGGTAGCAGACATGGTTCAGGTGTTTTTCCGGGCTGTGCACGTCCATTGGCCGAGGCGCCACGTTCATGTCTCCGCACCAAATCGCCGGCGCTTGCGGTACAAGGTGCTTGTCGAAATATTTCCGCAACCGCTCGTACCATCCCAATTTGTAGGCGTACTTCGGCGAGTCGATCTCAAAGCCCTGCGGCACATAGGTATTCACGATGGGAATGCCGTCGATCACGACTCTAAGCAAGCGGGCGTCCTCCGGTTCTCCTCCGTCGTCGAATCCATAAAACACCGCCTCGGGTTTTTTGCGACTGAGAATGGCCACCCCGTTGTACGACTTCATGCCGCGGTAGGTGATTTCATAGCCGGACGGTGTCAAGGCCAGTAGCGGGAACTCGCTATCTTGCACTTTCGTTTCTTGGAGACAGAGGACATCGGGCTTCTGGCGGTCGAGCCACTCCAGCACGATGGGGAGGCGTTTGCGGAGCGAGTTGACGTTGAACGTAGCGATTTTCATGTGAGGTTAGGCGAGCGCATCCTAGCAAAAGCGGGGGAGGGCAACAAGCGGGCGTGCCTCAGTGCGTCACCATCGTCAGGCAGGGTATCTTAAGTGCGTGGACGGCATCGCGAATGGTGTCGATGACGCGGGGCCGTGTGAAGCCGCGCCGCCAGGCGAGTCCAATTCGACGACCGGGCACTGGTTTCGCCAGGTTGATGGCGACCAACCGAGCGCTGTCGTATTTCGACGTGAGGGCGCTGGAAGGCATCACGGTGATGCCCAGACCTGAAGCAACCATCTGCCTGATCGTCTCCAGAGAATTGCCTTGCCAGCCTTCGGCGTCCGATCGGCTGAGTTCGGGGCAGGCGTCCAGAACCTGTTGCCGAAAACAGTGGCCTGCGTGCGGTAGGAGCACCTTTTCTGATCCCAATTGCCGTGAATCGATCAGTTTCTTTTTCTGCCAGGGATGCCCGGTCGGAACCAGTACTTTGAACGGTTCGTCGTACAGGGCCTGGGTGACGATTGCCGGCTCGTCGAAGGGCAGAGCGATCATGATCACGTCCAGTTTTCCGTTTTTCAGCATGCCGGTCAAATTAAGTGTCAGATTTTCTTCCAGCTCCAGCGGCATTTTGGGTGCGCGTGCGCTCAACTGCGGAACCAGGTCCGGCAAGATATAGGGCCCGACGGTCGCGATGACACCGAGCCGCAAAGGTCCGTTCAAATGATCTTTGCCTTGAGTCGCGAGGATCTTAATTTGTTCCGCTTCTTCCAGCACGCGCTGAGCCTGATGGACGATCTTGTCCCCGATCGCCGTCAGTTCGATCCGGTTTTGGCGCCGATCAAAAATCGTCAAGCCCAACTCTTCCTCCAGCTTCTTGATCGCAAGACTCAGGGCCGGTTGTGTGACAAAGACTCGCTCGGCCGCACGGCCGAAGTGACGTTCTTGAGCTACTGCGACGATGTAGTGCAGTTCCGTCAGAGTCATATCCTGCCTCTCTTTCAATAAGCTATACTTATTGGGCGATAATATACTATCAATTGGACTAATGCTCAAGGGCCGGTTACCCTTGAAATGAAGCGCGCAGAAATTCGCGGCATGTCCCTTACAACATGGAGGATGTTATGAGTGTTGCTTGTCGGGAGTGCCGGCGCCAATACGATCGCGTTGTCTACGCAAGATAGTAGTGGCCTTTCCTGGGAGGAACAACGTCGAGATTACCTACCGATTGAGTCAATGGTAGGAGTCATGATAAGAGAAGATCGGCAAGCTACGAAACGGGGCTTTGCTGAAGGAAGGAAACCATGGAAAAAACAAGAAGTGCGGGAAAAGCAGGGGGCGGAAACGGTCTGCAGATTGATCTCGGGATCGAACCGGCACAGCGGAAAGCAATCGCCGAGGGGTTGGCGAAGGTGCTGGCCGATACCTATACGCTCTATCTCAAGACGCATAACTTCCATTGGAATGTCACGGGACCGATGTTCCAGACGCTTCATCTTATGTTTGAACAGCAATACAACGAGCTGGCGCTC
>JABMDG010000021.1:11597-14401 GCA_015904045.1 Nitrospira sp. | reverse complement strand
CTCCTGATCGCCCATTCGATCAACGCCTTCGTCGCGGATGCGCTCTACGTCGCGCCGACCGCCCCGGCCGAATCCGGCGGCCATGGCTCCGTCCGTCCAGTCTCCTATTCATCCGCTCAGTACATGGAAGATATCCGCGCCAGTGGTCTGTTTGCGATGCCTGCGGCCGTTCAGAGCTCACCACACCAAGACCCCGGCGCACCGGTGGCTCGAGCCTCGCTGGGCGCAGCAACAAAACTCCGGCTGATCGGAGTCGTGATGGGCGAGCAACGCGGCGTCTTTGCAATTGCGGAAGAACTGGCTTCCAAGAGGCAGGTTTTGTATCGGCTCCACGACCAGATTCTTGACTTGGGAGAAGTCGCCGACATCCGGCGCGATGGAATGGCGATTCGACGGGGCACTGTGGAAGAGTGGCTGGAGCTGGAGCCGGCTGAAAAACAGGTTGTGGCCGGCAATCCCGCCACCGCCTCTGCCGCCTCGTCCTCTTCCGCCCCGTCGGTGCCGGGCACCCCCATTCGGAAGGTCATCGACCGGCGAGAAGTCGAGTCGGCCATGAATGATTTGCCCAAACTGTTGACCCAAGCGAGAGCGGTGCCGAATATGGTCAACGGAACGCTCAATGGATTTCGGATCGACTACATGGCGCCAGCCAGCTTTTATGAAAAAATCGGCGTTCAGACTGGAGACGTGTTGCAGCGTGTGAACGGCGTCGATATTCGCGACCCCAGCACGATTCTCAATTTGCTCCAACAGCTGAAAAATGAACAGGTCGTCAAACTCGATATCGTCCGTAATGACCAGCGTTCGACCATCACCTACGAACTCCGCTGAATCGCCCAAGTCCGAGAGCACAGATCGTGCTCAACATTGCCAGGTCATTCCAGGGAAGAGTATGGTTATCAAGCAGTTGCGCTGCCGTGTCGCCTCCCGCGAGGCTGAAGACAACGGCTGGGGCTGACCGTCTCAGTAGAATCGGACTGACGTCACGTGGCTAATCTTTCTGAATCTGTTCGCATGGAATCCAACTACGGGAAGCCCCTTTTGGGGCGCATCCTGGGGGACAAGTTCAATCTGCCGAGTGCCAAGCTCGAAGAGGCGCTGGCCTATCAGCGGGAAAAAGGCGGCCGCCTGGGCGAGGCGCTGCTGCACTTACGCGCGCTTCGGGAGGAAGAACTGCTGGAGGGCCTGGCGATCCAGTTTGAGCTGCCCTGGATGCCGCAATTGAACTCCACGGTCATCGATCACGAGCTGATCAAAAAAGTACCTATCGCGTTTTGCCGCCGGTACCGCGTGCTCCCGCTCCGGCACGAGGGCGGAATTATTCTCGTCGCCTCCACTGATCCGCTGGAGACGGTCGCACTCGACGACCTGCGGTTGTTGCTCGGCAAACCCGTCAAGTCCGTATTGACGACCAGCGTCTCTCTACTTGCCCGGCTCAACCAGATCTATGACGAGGCCGCCAGCCCGGCCGGCGCCGAAGAAGTGATGGAGGACATCGCCGCAAGCCAGAGCCTCGATCAACTGGCTCATGAGCTCGACGAGCCGCAGGATTTGCTGGACGCGACCGACGAAGCCCCGATCATCCGATTGGTGAATTCAGTCTTGTTTCAGGCCGTTCGGCAGCGGGCCAGCGACATCCATTTCGAGTCGTTCGAGCGCGGACTGGTCGTGCGTTACCGGATCGACGGGGTGCTCTATCCGGTCTTGACCCCACCGAAGCGGTTGCAAGCCAGCATCATCGCGCGCATCAAAATTATGGCCGGGTTGAATATCGCGGAAAAACGGCTTCCGCAGGACGGCCGATTCGCGATTCGAACGTCCGGGAAAGACGTCGATCTGCGCGTATCGGTCCTGCCCACGTCCCACGGTGAGCGGGTGGTGCTTCGGCTGCTGGAAAAAGAGAACCGCCTGCTGAATCTGTCGGAGATGGGCTTCTCCAAAGACCGGCTTTCCGCGATTCACCAGTTGATCCAGCTCGCGCACGGCATCATTCTCGTAACCGGCCCGACCGGCAGCGGCAAAACCACAACCTTATATGCCGCCTTGAGCCACATCAACGCGCCGGACAAGAACATCATCACCGTTGAGGACCCGGTCGAATATCAGTTACTCGGCATCGGCCAGATGCAGGTCAATCCTAAAATCAATCTCTCGTTCGCCACGGGCTTGCGGTCGATCCTCCGGCAGGATCCCGACGTGATCATGATAGGAGAAATTCGGGATCGCGAAACGGCGGAGATCGCGATCCACGCGTCCTTGACCGGGCACCTGGTCTTTTCCACGCTCCACACGAACGATGCCGCCAGCGCCGCCACCCGGTTGATCGATATGGGAATCGAGCCGTTTCTCGTCGCATCGTCGGTCGTTGCCGTGCTGGCGCAGCGGCTGCTGCGAAGAATCTGCCCGGACTGCAAACGCTCCTACCAGGCAAGCGCAGAGGAACTGAGCCGCCTTGACCTCGCGCCGGGAACGGCCATCACCCTGTACCGGGGAACAGGCTGCGCAGCCTGTTCGCAAACCGGCTATCGTGGGCGCACCGGCATTTTCGAACTCATGATACTTGATGACGATATCCGGCGGCTGATCGGGGGCAAGGCGGATTCGACGGCCATTAAGCAAGCGGCTGTCGCAAAAGGGATGGTGACCCTCAAGCAAGAAGGCACCGAACGTGTCCTGCAAGGCCACACCACGCTGGAAGAAGTGATGCGCATCACCCAGCAGGAGATCGAAGTCTGATGTGAAGGCGTGAAGCGCATCTCGTGAAGCGTGAAGCGCAAGATGGAAAGAGATTACATTTCATCCGT
>JABMDG010000021.1:3427-11497 GCA_015904045.1 Nitrospira sp. | reverse complement strand
ATATCCGTGATCCCGGCACGATGTTGAACCTGCTCCAACAAGTGAAAAGCGAGCGTGTCGTGAAACTCGACATGGTCCGGAACAACCAGCCATCCACGGTCACCTACGAACTACGCTGAGCCGCTCCGAAATATTTTGTATCGGAGTCTCCGACGAAGAGCAGAGGGACAGAACATTGTCAGAGCCCCTTCCGAATGACCAGCTCCCTTCGAGTTACGGCAGGCCTCTCCTGGGACGTATCCTGGGCGACAGATTCAATCTGGGAAATGCAAAACTCGATGAGGCCTTGGCCTACCAGCGGGAAAAGGGAGGCCGGCTTGGCGAAGTGCTGCTGCACCTGCGTTTACTGCGTGAGGAAGAACTGCTGGAAGGGCTGGCCCTCCAATTTGATCTTCCCTGGATACCGCAGCTGGAATCCACCACGATTGATCATGCGCTGATTAAGAAAGTACCCATCGCCTTTTGCCGGCGGTATCGTGTCCTCCCTCTCCGTCATGAAAAAGGAACCATCCTTGTCGCCTCGACCGACCCGCTGGAAACTGTCGCCTTCGACGATCTCCGGCTGTTGCTCGGCACACCTGTCACACCGGTCCTGACGACCGGCGTCTCCCTGCTCGCCTGCCTAAACCGCGCCTATGACGAGATCGCCAGTCCGACCGGCGCCGAAGAAGTCATGGAGGACATCGCCGCCAGCGAAAGCCTCGATCAGTTGGCTCACGAGCTGGATGAGCCGCAGGATTTGTTGGATGCGACCGATGAAGCTCCGATCATTCGATTGGTGAATTCGGTCTTGTTTCAAGCGGTCCGGCAGCGTGCCAGCGACATCCATTTCGAGTCGTTCGAGCGCGGATTAGTCGTGCGGTACCGGATCGACGGCGTGCTCTACCCCGTATTGACTCCGCCGAAACATCTGCAGGCCAGCATCATCGCACGCCTGAAAATTATGGCAGGCTTGAATATCGCCGAGAAGCGGCTCCCGCAGGACGGACGGTTCGCGATTCGCACCTCCGGGAAAGACGTCGATCTCCGTGTCTCGGTCCTCCCCACGTCTCATGGCGAGCGGGTGGTGCTCCGTTTGCTGGAGAAAGAGAATCGGCTATTGAACTTGTCTGAAATGGGCTTCGCCAAAGAACGGCTCTCAGTAATCCATCAGCTGATTCAACTTGCGCACGGCATCATCCTTGTGACGGGCCCAACCGGAAGCGGGAAAACCACGACCCTCTATGCCGCGCTCAGTCACATCAATGCGCCGGACAAAAACATCATCACCGTCGAGGATCCGGTCGAATATCAGCTGCTCGGCGTCGGCCAGATGCAGGTAAATCCGAAAATCAATCTGTCGTTTGCCGCAGGCTTGCGGTCTATTCTCCGGCAGGATCCCGACGTCATCATGATCGGAGAAATCCGCGACCGTGAAACAGCGGAGATCGCCATCCATGCCTCCCTCACCGGGCACCTCGTCTTTTCCACGCTTCACACGAACGATGCCGCCAGCGCCGCAACCCGTCTGATCGATATGGGGATCGAACCGTTCCTCGTCGCCTCCTCGGTCCACCAACTGGAATCTCGAGAAGGAATAAGACATCAATGGTCATGCGTCACTCGTCATTCGTGCACGCGCCTGAGTATCGGATGTCTCGCCTCAGCTCCCCTCTCGCGCCTCACGTTTCTTCTTTTACAGCTCACGCCTCACCCCTTACCCCTGACTCCTCACTATCGTCAAGGGGCTTCACGTTGATCGAGATGCTTATTGTTCTGTTTCTGCTGGCCGGTGTCCTTGCCATCGTACTGCCTCGTGTCGTCATCGGTGAAGACTTAAGTTCCACCGGGCGCAAGTTCATCGGGACGCTCCGTACGCTCCAAGGATTGGCCTCAACCGGCCAAAAGCCCGTAAAACTGTACCTGGATCTCGATCAGGGAACATACTGGGCCAGAGTGGTGGACGGCAAGGAAGAGAAACTCCCGCTCGATGCCGCCTGGGCGACGCCACGATCGCTTCCGGAGACGATCCGGTTTTCAGAAATTTCTGTAAGACAAGACAAACGCACCTACGGCCGGATCGATCTTTCGTTTTTCCCGAATGGGCGGATCGATCCGGTGACGGTCTATCTCACCGATCGAAGCAACAATCTGCTTGTGCTGACCATCGATTCTTTTACCGGAGCCATACGAACCAGCGAAGAACGGATTGATCTTTTGCGCAACAAACCAATTCCAGACCGGGTGAGAACGTTACTTCGTCCCGCCGGAGCCTAATTGCCGTGAACCGCCAAATTCCAAGGACACCGAGCGTGAACATGAGGAGACCGGGCCAGCGTACGGCAGCCGACGAGAGCGGATTCACGCTGCTCGAAGTACTGCTGGCGATTGCCTTGCTGGCAATTGCCCTGCCTATCCTCCTCGGTCTCCGCAATTTTGATCTCGATTTGCATGCGAGAGCCGGCGAACTGACCGCTGCGACTTTACTGGCGCAAGAAAAGCTGATCGAGACGGAACTGACAGGCGTCTATCCTATCGGAGAAGCCGCCGGAGATTTTTCCAATATGCCGCTCGGAACCCAGCCGCCGGCCAAGCCCGCCGATCGAGGCGCCGGTTATCGATGGAAGCGCACGATTGCGCCGACTCCGCTCGAATTGATTCGGGAGGTTCGCATCCAGGTCTCCTGGCCGCGAGGCGCGTTCGTCGAAACCGTGGAGGTGAGCACCTATGTTGTCGCCGGCCTCACCTTCTAGCACCCAAACGGGATTCACGCTGATTGAGGTGCTGGTCGCCATTGCGCTGCTGGCCGTCATCGGGGCGATGGTCTTTGGATCGCTCGTCACGACGACCCAGGCGATGGATGCCGGGCGCGAACGGGCGGAACGAGAGCAAACCGTCAGAAGAGTGCTCCGCGTCATGGCTGAGGAACTATCGCTCAGCCAACACGACAAGACATTTCCCTGGGTAGGGATGAACGGCACACAGGAAGGACAGCCGGCCGATACCCTGGCCTTCCTCGCCATGAGCGAAAGCATGGCAAACGCGGCCCTTAAAGAAAGTGAGACCGTGAGAGTGGTCTACACCCGCGAACGTGATCGGTTGATTCGGTTCGTACGGCGTAATCGTTACAGCCTCACCGATGAAGCCCTTGATCAGGTGGAATTGGCTGATCGCGTGAGAGGATTTAACGTACGGTATTACGACGGACAGAGCCGGATCTGGACCGACGAGTGGCGGACGAACGACAAGATGCCGAAGGTGCTGCTCTTGGAAGTGACGTTCCAACCGCCCAACGCTGATCCTTGGACCATACGGGAATGGATCACCATCGGAGCATCATGATGACGCTGAAATGGCCGGGAGAATGGCGGGAGACCTTGGCCTGGATCGGAGGCGGTGTCTGCCTACTGATCCTTTGCCTGGCGGCGACCTTCCCGTATGAAGCGCTGCACAAAAGGATCGTTGCAGAGCTAAATCGGGCAACCGGTATGGACATACGGGTTGGAAATTGGACGGTAGGACTGCCGCTGGGGATCGAGTGGCGGAACGTGACGCTGGCCAGATCTGACTGGACACCGATTCAACTCGCCTCCCTGCAGGCCGATGTAGGAATTATCCAAGCGCTAAGCGGCGGGCTCGGACTTGATGTCATGATCCACCTGGGGGAGAGCTCGCCCGGGGGAGGCCTCGCCAAAGGAACATTAACCGCCTCGTCTTTTTCCTTGGCAGAGCCTGTCTCCATAACAGGGCGGTTCCAACAGGTCGATCTCTCAAAGATTGTTCGCCCATATGTCGGCCACGGCATACTGAACGGAAATTTCTCCCATCGTGTGGAACGAGCCCATGCAGCAGACGGTACGATCAAAGGGGAAGGAACCTGGAAAGCCGAGGCAACGGATTTGACCATCGACCACATTCCCGTTGGAAACGGGCGCACGCTGTCGCTCGCCTTCAACCAGGCATCCGCTGAATGGATCTGCAAAGACAGCCTGTGTGAAGTCTCCGGGCTGAAAGGCGAAGGACCCGATGGATCGTTCACCGGAGATGGGAAGATGACGCTGCAGCAGCCGATACAAGACAGCCGATTAGCCTTGACCGTGACCATCGTCCCCGGCGAAGGTTACGCGTCAAAAGCGACCACATTGGGCCTGCTCCCCCTTCCCCCGGGAACCCCAATCACGGTAAAAATAGCGGGGACATTGGCACAAGCAAGGATCGCGTTGTAAAGTAGGGGTACTCGGACCGTTTCAGAAAGAAGTTACATGGCTATTGTTACCGAATGCGTCGGGCTTGATATCGGACAGACCGGCTTGAAAGCCGTCCGTTTCCGCCGCCGGTTGAGCGGGCGCGAATCGATCGACTACTTTCAGCATCCGATGCCGTTCGCCCGTCCGGAAGATTTGGAGCCGGCCCGGCGTGTGCAGTCATTGCGCGGATTTCTTTGGCAGCACGGGCTCTATGCAACAGACCGGCTCGTCACCGCCATCCCCTGCCAGGATCTCTTTGTCAGAACCCTTTCCTTTCCCTTCAAGGATTCCACGAAACTGGCCCAAGTCGTTCCATTCGAAGTCGAAAATCTCGTGCCGATGCCGCTCGAAGACTTGGCGATCGGCAGCCTCATCTTGCCTCCCGGGCAAACACCTGAGGGGACACCCCGCGACAGTAAGGGTTCGGACGTGCTGGTCACCGCCGCACCGAAGGATAAGGTGGCCGAGCATCTCCGATTCCTGGCGCAAGCCGACGTAGAACCGTCGGCCATCAATGTCGATGCGATGGCGCTCTTCTCCGTCACGCAATACTTGCGGGAAGAAAGCTCAGCAGTTCCCCACGACCTTGCCATCATCGACGTCGGCGCATCCAAGACCACTCTTTGTTTAGTGCATGAAGGGCGGCCGGTCGTGCTGCGGACGATCCTCTGGGGCGGAAACCACCTCACCCATGCCTTGGCCGTTCGGGAGGCCTGTAGCTTTGCCGAGGCAGAACGGCTCAAGCGGTCGATGGCGATTGAGCAAGTAGATGCCTGGCTGGAGCCGTTGTTGAAAGAACTCCGCGTGACGTTGCAGGCCTATGAAGGAGCCGAGCGCGGACGGCTGACTCACTGCTGGGTGTCGGGGGGCGGGTCCAAGCTGCGGGAGATCGGTGGATTCATCGCCCGTAAATTGGGGCTCTATCCCGTCGGGCCACGGCAGGGATTTGGCGCGAACAGCCCGCGCGCGTTCTCGATCGCCTTTGGACTCGCTATTCACCCCAAGATCATCAAGCCACGCTGGCGGTTTAAGCCTTCCCCGATAGGGCTCGCGCTCGACCTCAAGGGTGTCACGGATGACGCAGCACTGAAGTCCGATCTGTCCCCACAAGACCGTCGTTTAGCGAAACCACCTCACCCATGCCTTGGCCGTTCGGGAGGTCTGTAGCTTTGCCGAAGCAGAACGGCTCAAGCGGTCGATGGCGATTGAGCAAGTCGATGCCTGGCTGGAGCCACTGTTGAAAGAACTTCGCGTGACGCTGCAGGCCTATGAAGGAGCCGAGCGCGGACGGCTGACTCACTGCTGGGTGTCGGGAGGCGGATCCAAGCTGCGGGAGATCGGTGGATTTATCGCCCGTAAATTGGGACTCTATCCCGTCGGGCCACGGCAGGGATTCGGCGCGAACAGCCCACGCGCGTTCTCGATCGCCTTCGGACTCGCCATTCACCCGAAAATCATCAAGCCCCGCTGGCGGTTCAAACCTTCCCCCATAGGACTTGCGCTCGACCTCAAGGGGGTCACGGATGACGCAGCGCTGAAGTCAGATCTGTCCCCACAGGATCGCCGTTTGGCGGTCGGCGCAGCGTTGCTCATCGGGCTGCTGGCTGCGGCAGATTTCACGATCCATATGATATTGCAGGACCGGCGGGTGGCTAGCCTCAAGACAACCTTGCAACAACACTTTGAAAGATCCTTTGGAGCCGGTGCGGCACCGGGCGATGAACTCGACCAAGCTCGATATCGGATAGGAACAATCGACAAGACGTTGAACCTCGTCGATGGCGTGCACGGGAAAGCCCTTCCCACCCTCTCGGCCTTCGTCAAACAGTTGCCGGGTGGAACGCCCGTGAAGGTCCGCGAGCTGACCGTAGAAGGCGGGACGATTCTCATGGAAGGCGAAACCACCTCATTCGACGCAGTGGAAAAAATCAAACAAGCCTTCCTGTCGAGTGCACAATTTGAAGAGGCCGCAGTGACAGAAACCCGCGTGGGGGCTTCGCCCAACCAGGTGGTCTTTCGAATGACGGTCACGGTGCGCCAGCCATGATGCAGACCATGCGAGAACGATGGCAACAGATGTCCTCGCGGGAACGGACGATCGTGCTGGCAGGCGGGATCATCGTCGGCTTCAGCCTGCTGTTCGTGCTGGTCGTCGATCCTTTCCTCGCCACATTCGACCGGCTGGAGCGACAGGCGGCTCGGAAGGAAAAAGACATCAAGGAATTGGCGCTCCTGAGTCGGGAATACGTGGCGAAGCGGGATCGCTTGGCCCAAGTCGAGAGCCGCATGCCGTCGCCCGACGGCCAATTCTCGCTCCTCACATTTCTGGAAGACGCAGCGACCAAGGCCCGCGTGCGGGATTGGATCACCGGCATGCAACCGCAAGTACAGTCGTTGCCGCAGGGCTATCAGGAAACTGCTGTGGATCTTCGACTCGAAGGAGTGCAACTACCCGAATTACTGGCCTTGCTCGCGGCAATCGATCAAGCCCCATATGAGCTTCATGTCCGGCATCTTCAGATCCGTCCCAAATTCGACAATCCTACCTTTCTTGATGCGACGGTCCGGATTTTGAGCTATGCGAAAGGCTGATGAACGGGGCGTGGCACTGCTCCTCTCGCTCCTGATCTTGACCCTCCTCGTCGCGCTTATTCTGGAATTCGACGCGGAAGCGCGCCGCGAGTACCGCGAAGCCGCGGCATTCCGTGACAACTTCAAAGCGACCATGCTGACACGTGCCGGTGTGCAGGCCGCGCGGGCGGTCTTGCAGCAAGACACGCTGCGAGACAAGAAAACCGGTGAGCAGTACGACGGGCCCGCCGACCTGTGGGCGATGCCTATCAAGAACTATGCGATCGGCGACGGACTGCTGAGCGCCCAGATCCAAGACGAGCGCGGCAAGCTCAATCTCAACGACCTGGCGGCAAACACGGGAGACGAGCTTCAGAAAAAGACGAAGATCCAGCGGGTCAAACGGCTGTTCGAGGCGCTCCAGATCAACCCGGATTTGGTTGAAGCCCTTGTCGATTGGATCGATCAGGACGACATTCCCCAACCGGCCGGCGCTGAAAGTTTGCACTACCAATCCCAGAAACCGGCCTATCGCGCCGCCAACGCCGCGCTTCCATCACTGGGCGACCTACGCTTGGTGAAGGGCTTTGCGCCGGACATCGTGGACCGGCTATCGCGCTACGTGACCGTATATCCGCAGGAAGGCGGGGCGCCGATCAATCTGAATACGGCGGATCCTCTGGTCATCCAATCACTCGACCCCGACATCACCCAATCCATCGCAATGGAAATCGTGCAAGGCCGGCCCTATAAGACCAAGGTGGATCTCGATCGGATTGGAAGCTTTCAGGCGATCGGCGCGAAACTGCGGGCCTCTCCCGATGCCTACGATGTAAAGAGTGACTACTTTTCCGCCCGACTCTCCATCACCGTCAACGAGTCGACCAAAACAGCCTTTGCGGTGCTGAAGCGTGATTCCAATAAGGGCGATAGCAGCGTGCTATACCTCCGGACCTTTTAGCTCTTCACCGACATTCCCGTGTCAGTGCCGTTCGGCTCCGGGCGCCCGCCAGGCGGCCGTTCTGGTGATCGAGCCCCACGAGACCTTCGCTCCGGTCATCGACTGCCATAATCCGATCAAACGCCAGCACGAAACCAGCTGGCGGAAACCTAAATTTTCCAGGATGGCGGCCGCACACAACGCCCGCGCCTGTTTGAATTCAGGATAGGTGTGAAAGGCGATTTCATCGACAAGCAAGACACTCACCGACACTAAAATGCCCATCCCGATTTCGGCGGTCAAAAATGCGATCGCCGCAGCGGGCGACACCAG
>JABMDG010000021.1:0-3327 GCA_015904045.1 Nitrospira sp. | reverse complement strand
CCGGAACCCAATGGGTATCTCCATATCGGCCACGCCAAATCCATCTGCCTCAACTTCGGCATCGCCGACGAAACTCCCGGCGGCATCTGTCACTTGCGGTTCGATGACACCAATCCGACGACCGAAAATCCTGAATACGTTCAAGCGATCCAGGAAGATGTACGCTGGCTGGGATTCGACTGGCATGGGAAGATGTTCTATGCGTCGGACTATTTTGAGCAGCTCTACAGCTTCGCCCTCACGTTGATCAAGAAAGGCACCGCCTACGTCGACAGCCTCACGGCTGATCAGATGCGCGAGTATCGCGGCACGCTGACCGACCCGGGCCGCGACAGCCCTTTTCGAACGCGACTCCCTGATGAGAACCTCGACCTGTTCAGACGCATGCGGGCCGGAGAGTTTCCCGACGGTACGCATGTCCTCCGTGCCAAAATCGATATGGCCTCCCCCAATATCAATCTCCGCGATCCGGTGCTCTATCGGATCCGGCATGCGTCTCATTATCGGACCGGCACCGCATGGTGTATCTATCCTGCCTATGACTTTGCCCATCCGCTCTCCGATGCCATCGAAGGAGTGACCCATTCCATCTGCACGTTGGAATTCGAGGACCACCGTCCCTTGTACGATTGGGTGGTACGTGAGACCGACGCCCCGCATCGCCCGCAACAGATCGAGTTCGCACGACTCAATCTCACCTCCAGCGTAATGAGCAAACGGAAGCTGCTCGAATTGGTCGAGAGGAAACTGGTGACTGGTTGGGATGACCCACGCCTCCCCACGCTGAAAGGCCTACGTCGCCGAGGTGTCACACCTGAGTCTATTCGCGCGTTTTGTGATCATATCGGCGTTGCCAAGCGCGATGCCATCGTCGAGATGCAGCTGCTCGAACACTTCATCCGCGAAGACTTGAACAAGCGGTCTCCGCGCGTTATGGCAGTCCTTCGACCATTGAAGGTCGTGATCGATAACTATCCGGAAGGGACAGTTGAAGAACTCGACGCGGTGAACAACCCTGAGGATGCGTCGGCTGGAACAAGGCCGGTGCCCTTCTCGCGGACGCTCTACATCGAGCAGGACGATTTCCGCGAGGATCCGCCGAAACAGTTTTATCGGCTCGCGCCAGGCCGAGAGGTCCGGCTACGCTACGGGTACATCATCAAATGCGTGAGCGTGACGAAGGATCCCCGGACCGGCGTCATCACCGAGCTGCACTGTACCTACGACCCGGAGACAAAAAGTGGGTCGTCACAAGAGCAGCGCAAAGTCAAAGCGACGATTCACTGGGTGTCGGCTACCCATGCCGCCACAGCCACCATCCGGCTCTACCATCCGTTGCTGCTCGCCGACCAGGCCAAGCTACCCGCTGATCGGGATTGGACTCAGTCGTTGAACCCCCAGTCGCTTGAGCTTCTCACCGGCTGTGTCGTCGAGCCAAGTCTTCGCTCCGCCACACCGGGGGCCCGTTTCCAATTCGAACGCCAAGGGTACTTCTGTGTGGATCCTGACTCATCAGCCGATACTCTCGTTTTTAACAGAACCGTGTCGCTCAAAGATGCCTGGGCCAAGATCGAGAAAACACAGCAAGCCCCTCAGCGTTAGATAATCGTCATGACCTGCCCCATCTGCCATCGGACGACTTCTTGGGCTAACAATTCTTGGCGCCCCTTCTGCTCCGAACGCTGCCAGCTCACGGATTTAGCAACCTGGGCCGCGGAGCAATACCGATTCCCCGGCGATCCGCTCACGGTCGAACCAGACCGGCACGAAACGGACGCATCAGGCTAATCAGCTCGCACCCTCACTTCTTCCCCGTTGGCAAGCTTCGACAAACTTGCTAAGGTCACAGCCTCGTTCACCTTCGACTAAGGAGAAAACGGATGCTTCCTACTTCTGGCTATGCCGCATTGACTGCGAATGCCGTTTTGCAGCCGTTTTCCTTTGAACGGCGGGAAGTCGGCGATCACGACGTGCTGATTACGATTACCCATTGCGGAATTTGTCATTCGGATATCCACCAGGCTCGAGATGAATGGGGCGGATCGTTGTTTCCGATGGTGCCCGGCCATGAAATCGTCGGGACCGTGGCGACGGTTGGGGGCGCGGTCAAGAAATGGCTCGTCGGCGACCGTGTCGGTGTCGGCTGTTTCGTCGATTCCTGCCGGACTTGTCCGGCCTGCCGTGAAGGACTCGAACAATACTGTGAGGCCGGCATGGTCCTCACCTACAGCGGACGCGATAAACAAGGCCGCATCACGCAAGGGGGATACTCGACGCAGATCGTCGTAGATGAACAGTATGTCATGCTCATTCCGGACGGCCTCTCGTCGGCTGGAGCGGCCCCGCTGCTCTGCGCCGGAATCACGACCTATTCTCCGCTCAGACATTGGGGCGTCGGCAAGTATCACAAGCTGGCCGTAGTAGGACTCGGCGGGCTCGGACACATGGCGGTGAAAATCGGCAACGCCCTCGGCGCGGAAGTGACGGTGTTGAGCACGTCGGAGAGCAAACGAAAGGATGCGGAGCGGCTGGGGGCCGCTGACTTCGCTGTGACAGCCACCCCCCAGACATTCACGAAATTTCAACGCCGCTTCGATTTCATCCTGGATACTGTCTCTGCCCCGCACGACTACAACGCCTACATCAATCTGCTCAAGACCGACGGGACCATGATTCTTGTCGGCGTGCCGGACAAGCCGACCCTGTTGGAGGCCTTTCCCTTGATTCTGCATCGCCGGCGTCTTGCCGGCTCCGTCATCGGCGGCATCCGGGAAACCCAAGCCATGTTGGACTTCTGTGCCGAGCACCGAATCGAATCCGATGTCGAAGTGATCCCGATTCAACAGGTGAACGAGGCCTACGAGCGTGTCCTCAAGGGCGACGTGCGATTTCGCTTCGTGATCGATCTCGCGTCGTTGAAGTAACGGGAGAATCCGTGCGGGCAACGCAACAAAATGGCTGGAAATGGCTGGGGGACTAGGAATCGAACCTAGGTAGCCGGCTCCAAAGGCCGGCGTCCTACCGCTAGACGATCCCCCAGCGCGGTACGGAAACGAATGGTAGATCTAGGACAGGCTGGAAAATATTTTTGGCTCGTGAACTAGGCATCGAACCTAGTCGATCAGCTCCAGAGACTGGCATCCCAAGATGACTCGCCCAGTGCGTCCTGAAACATTTCACAACGCTTGAACCAGGAGAGAGATTTTTGGCTGGGGGACTAGGAATCGAACCTAGGTAGTCAGATCCAGAGACTGACGTCCTACCTCTAGACGATCCCCCAACCGGCGTTCAACGTAATATACGATGCCGTCGTGCGTCAAGACGGAC
>JABMDG010000209.1 GCA_015904045.1 Nitrospira sp. | reverse complement strand
CTTTTCCGTTTCAAACCGGTCGGCAAACTGATAAAAGAGCCAACCTATACTCAGAGATGGAATGAGGGTGGCCAGGAGAGAGAAGACAAGAATCTTCCTCTTGATACTATCGATGCGAATAAGATCAAGCAGGTTCGCGACAGTATGTTCCCAGGAGAGTAGCAAGAACCCCTCTCAGACGGCCTAAGACATTACAGATCTGAGCGATGGACTTTACTCTAGTACGCCTTGAGGGGATGTCAACTGTTCTCATGCTTTCTAAGCCCTCGAGATCCACTTCAGGCTTCGTCACAACCCAACTGCGTCTCGGGTGCCTTCTTCGTTCGGCGCGCTGTCCCCAGTTCAATTTATTGGATGTGATATTTCGCCATGCGATACCGCAGGGTGTTGCGGGTCAGCTTTAACAGGCGGCTGGCTTCGGAGATGTTCCCGGATGTTTTGTGAAGCGCTTCCTCCAGCATCTTCTTTTCCATCTCCTGGAACGAGAGGCCGAAGGCCAGGAGAGACAATTTGGGTTCAGAGTTGTGTCTTTCCGAGCGGGGGGCGATCCGCACCGATTGTGGCAGGTGATCGGGCTGGATAACCGGCTGTTTGCACGTGATGGTCAGCCATTCCACGACATTGTGCAGTTCGCGGACGTTCCCAGGCCAATCATGGCGCTGGAGTATGGTCAGCGCATCCGGTGCGATGCGTGTGATACGGCACCCATGCTCCTGTCGAGCCCGTTCCAGAAACATCAACAGAATCGGCTCGATGTCCTCCCGCCGCTCGCGCAGGGGCGGGATGCGCAGTTGATAGACGTTGAGCCGATAGTAGAGATCGAGGCGGAAGCGGCCGGACTTGATATGGGCCAGGAGGTCTTCGTTAGTAGCAGCGAGAACACGGATGTTCACTCGACGACTGTGGGTCGCGCCCAACGGATCGATGGTGTGGTCTTCCAGCACGCGGAGGAGTTTTGCTTGGGCGGTTGCGCTCAGTTCTCCGATTTCGTCCAGGAACAGCGTACCGCCTTCCGCGACCTGGAATTTTCCCGGCTTGGCTTGTTTGGCATCCGTGAAAGCGCCCGGTTGATAGCCGAACAGCTCCGCCTCCAATAGATTTTCAGGAATGCCGGCGCAATTGAGGGCAACCAGAGGACCCTGTGCCCGTGGGCTTGCGGCGTGAATGGCCTGGGCAAACAGCTCCTTTCCGGTTCCGCTTTCCCCCGTGATGAGGACGGTTGCGTCAGTCACGGCTACTTCCTTGGCGAGGTGCTTTATCAGATTCATTTGTGGAGAGACGCTGACAATAGAGGCGAACGGATCGGGTGGCGAGGTGAGACGGGCCACGCCAGGTTGGCTGGTCGCTCGGCTGACAGCTGCCCGCAAGTCCTCCAGCAGAATCGGTTTGGCCAAGTAATCTGCGGCGCCGGCCCGCATGATTGTAATGACATCTTGAAGGGAGTAGAGGTCGCCAATCGCGAGCACGGGCGGGGACTCGGGTGCGAGGCGGGCATAGTCTAAGAGGGGTGCCAGTGTCGGAGGGCTTCCTTCGCCGATAACAAGGTCGGGGGAAATCTCGGACCAGAGGGAAAGTCCCTCTGATACAGAGTGTGCTACGTGAATGTTTGCGTGCGAAACGACCGCTTGAAGCAGCAGCCGCCGCAGGTCTGAGTCTTTGGAGACAAGAAGGACCTTCTGAAGGTTCATCGGAGTGCTCATAAACATAGCCTCCAGCCGAACCATCCGCACCAGCTACAGCCTACACCTCTTCACCTGACGAAAGAAAGGGGGGCCATGGGGAAAAGGGGTCAGGATGAAGCGGACTCAACAGGGGGAACCAAGGAGGGAAAGTAGCAAAGCCCGGGAACGGCTGGCCGGGTGACGGGTGTTCGGCATCAACCCAGCCTGCCGTTCACGCACAAGGAGAGAAAATCCGATCCTTATTCATCCTTACAGAACGTCCGTTCGTAGGCGATGATCATCCAGGCTTCTTCTTCGGTGAGCACATTTCCCTTCACAAGAGCCGGCATGCCGGTTCCGGGACTGCCGTTCTTAATGACCCAAAACAATTCGCCGTCGTTTCGTTTCTTGTGAAACTTGCAGTTGGTAAAGTTTCTGGGGCCTGGGGTTAACAGCATTCCACCAGCGCCGTCACCTTCTCCCGTCATGCCATGACAGTTCGCGCAGGTGCCCCTGCCTTCATAGAGGTCTTTCCCCTTGGCGATGACATCGGGAGTAACCGTGATCGGACTCTTTATTTTTCGAACGTCACCCCGTTCAGCATCCGGGACGCGCGGCTTCAGTGGATCAGACTCGGGGCCAGCCCAACCTGCCGTACTCCACAAGGAAACGGCGAGGAGACTGCACAACGTCACAACCAAACGCTTCCCTCTCATGGTTCCTCCTTGGTGATTGCGACTGAAGTTCCTGCCAGATGGCCGCTCGCGCTGCGCGTCCGGAGGCAAAAATTTCGAACTCATGATAACACGATATCATCCTCAGTGGCAGCGTCCATGTCGCGTTGGAAATGCTCAGATTTGAAGCGGGCGTGAAGGCTGGTCTACCAACATGAGGACCTCACCGAGCCAGATCTCAAAGATCTGGCTCGGTGAGAGACTAGCATGATATGAGCGCAGTGTTCAGCACTGCAAGTCGTCAGGGTACTTCGACGATATCTTTATTCATCGGCCCGAGGACGGAGAGCAATTCACCCTTCTCCTTCTCTGGGACGTTGAATGTATCCAGCGCACTGACCAGGTCCTCCACGAGAGCGTTGAAGGCCGCCGTGGTGATCTTCATGCCCTTGTGCGTAGTTTTCATGTCTCGGCCTGAATAGGTGCAAGGGCCGCCGCTCGCTGCGCACACTTGTTCGACCAAGAGCCTATTGAGCTTCTTGAGGTCGGCCTTGGCAAAATAGCCATTGATCCGGGAGTCACCCCCCACGTTGCTGATGAACTTGGTGACAACCGCCTGAATCGCGCCCTGTCCACCCAGCCGCTCGTAGAGGGATGCATCTGCGGCAAAGGACGTTGCGCCGCTCAGCGTCCACGAGGCTGCGACGGCAACAGTAATCCCCATAATCTTCTTACTCAGCGACATGTCATCTACTCCTTTGTGTGAGAATGAATTGATTGCAAAACCGCTGTCCTCCGCTCATTCATTACGGGTTCCAGGGGGTGTTCGGCATCAATTTATCATACTTCTTGGGGTTCTGGTTGGCGATCACCACCGCAATCGCGCCGCGCAGTGCGCTCGTCAAGGAGTGGGTCACAACCGGATAGGCCCCCGGCGATTCCGCGATCATATCGAAGGTGGCTGCGCTGCCTGGACCGACCACATAGGTCTGAACTCCGGTGAACTTGTTGGCCGGGTTGCCGCTCTCGTAGACATTGTCCCAGATTTCGGCGATGGGATGGAGTGCAGAGAACTCGTTCGGGCCAGCATTCACGAAATAGATTCGTACCCGCTCGCC
>JABMDG010000208.1 GCA_015904045.1 Nitrospira sp. | reverse complement strand
GGACGGTCAGGTGGGGAAGTCTACTGAGGGATTCCTCCAGGATCATGCATCGTACGTGCGGTGGATTGTCCGCTGCATCACAGACCGAAGAATAATATTACGAAAGGAGTCGTCCAATGCGATCACTATCAGGTATTTCAACAGCCATTCTGGCGGTCACCGTTGTGGTGACACCAGTGTTTGCCAACGAGCCTGAAGCCTCTGCCACGGCAGGGAGCACGGCTACAGGGGATCTATTGCCGCCGAATGCGAAGGCGGGCGAGTGTTATGCCCGTGTGTACACACCTCCCATCTACAAGACAGAGTACGAGCAGGTCCTCAAACGGGCTGAGTCCGAATCCGTGAGCGTCATCCCCGCAAAGTTCGAGACTGTCGAAGAAACCGTTCTGGTACGGGAAACCTCCAAGCGGATCGAAGTCATTCCCGCCACCTACGAGTGGGCGGAGGAACAGGTGCTGGTGAAGCCGGCCTCGACGATGCTCAAGCAAATCCCGGCCACCTATGAGACCGTGACGGAGCAGGTGTTGGAAAAGCCGGGGTACACCTATTGGAAGAAAGGGACCGGGCCGAAGCAGAAAATTGATAACGCGACGGGTGAAATCATGTGTCTCGTCGAGGTGCCACCGGTGTACCGCACTGTGACGAAGCAAGTCGTGAAAACGTCGGCCAGCGTGCAAGAGATTGAGGTGCCCGCCCAGTATGCAGCGGAGCGGAAGCGCGTGATGAAGACCCCACCGACGACTCGGGAGGTTGAGGTGCCCGCAGAGTACAAGACGGTGAAGGTCACGAGACTGGTTGAACCGGCCAAGGAAGTGCGCCATCCCATCCCCGCGCAATACCAGACTGTCTCCAAAACCGTCATGGCAGAGGATGCGAAGTTGGAGTGGCGCTCGATTCTCTGCGACACCAACATGAAGAAAGGCAACGTCCAGAAACTGCAAAAGGCGCTCAAGCGTGCCGGTTACAACCCCGGCAAGATCGACGGGGTCCTCGGGAAACAGACCCAACAGGCGATCCGAGGATTTCAGGCGGACCGGCATTTACCGTCCGATGCCTATGTCAATATGGAGACGGTCAAGGCGCTCCACGTCAGCTACTGATCGTCTTCGCGCAGGAGAAGCGACAGTTAGGAGTTGTTGCTTCTCCCGTTCGAACGGAATAACCGGACTCGCGTTATGGAGCCACGGTTCATCCATTGGAGGAGAATATGACGAAGCGACTCCATACACCGATCGTGATTGCCGCGGCATTCTTGTCAGGATTTGGGTTGGGAGGCCTGTCGCTGCACTATGCTTCTGCCCAAGGTGTGTTCGGCCTTTCCACGTCAGTGAGCCAACTCGGCAGTGCGATGATGGAGATGCAAAAGGACATCGACGATCTTCAGAAGAACATGGGGACCATCAAGCAAGTGAAGGATCAACTGACGAGCCTGTCGCCCCAAAGCGGGGGAACACCGGGAACAGACCTCTTGAAGAAAGGAAGTGATTCGCTCAAAAACATGACGCCGAAGTATTGATGGCCGGGCCCGCACGTGTTGCCGACGAGGAAACAGCCCCGATATCGCCGATCCCGGTGCTCGATGTCGTGATCTTGAAAGATGCTAGGGTGATGTAAGGAGTGAATCGTCTTGGTTGGTACCGTCGAGGAGGGCGACTTTGGAATGATGAAACTGAAGGCGGGGTTCACAGGAGGCATGATGACGGTGTCGATGGATGCGTTGGTTCAAGTCAACCCGGTGATTCAGCCGATGGTTATTTACAGCGGGAGCTTCAATGATACATGCTCGCAAGTCGTGGGCAGCAGCCAGCTGCGGAACGTCAGGATCCTCGTAGGTAATGAACGGCATCGTTTCGAGCTGTGTTCTCAAAAAGGAGGGGTACTATGCTGAAAGAGTTCAAGGAGTTCGCCATGAAGGGCAATGTCCTGGATATGGCGATCGGTGTCATCATCGGCGGAGCATTCGGGAAAATCGTGTCCTCGCTGGTCAGCGATGTCCTGATGCCGCCCCTCGGACTGTTGATGGGGAAGGTGGACTTCTCGAGCCTGTTCGTCGATTTGTCTCGCACGGGACCTCCGTCATTGGCCGCGGCGAAAGCGGCGGGAGCGCCGACGCTCAATTACGGAGTCTTTTTGCAAAGCGTGTTTGACTTCATCATTATTGCCTTTGTTATTTTCATGTTGGTCAAGCAAGTCAATCGGTTTAAGAAGGAGGCCCCCCCACCAGCCCCGCCTGCGCCACCGGAACCAACCACCGAGGAGAAATTGTTGGCGGAGATTCGCGATCTGCTCAAGAACCGTCACTAAGACTCGGTTTCACAACTTAATTGTTGCGCAGTATATGTACCGCAACTAACTCTACGAGAGAAAGGTCATTATGCAAACGCTCAAGACCACCGTTGTCATAACAGGATTAGCCGCCATGCTGGGTTGTTCTTCACCCCTCGTGAAGCCAGGTTCTTATATCACGCAACCAGAGGTCTGCATTGAACAGAAATGGTACGGCTATCATCAAGGAAGCGGGTGCCCATCCACGACCAAGGCGGTCGCTCCTGACGCATCACAAGAAATGGCTGCCAGGCTTGCAGCGCTGGAGCGAGATCGCCAACGGCTGGCCGATGAACTGGAAGCAGCTCGGAAGCAAAATCGAACCTTGAGCGGGCGCGTGAGCGATTTAGAACGGCAGCTTGCAGACCGCGACCGGGAGCTTGCCGCACTCCGTTCCGGTGCGGGAGATAGTGCACGGTTGGCGAGCCAGCTGGCCGCAGCGCAAAGCGACCTCAGCCGGGCACAGGGAGACAAGGATAAGCTTGCCGCAGAGTTGGCCACCGCCAAGCAGCGGATTGCCGAGCTCGAAGCGCAATTGAGTCAGAGCAAGGGCGATCTCGCCAAGGCCGAGAAAGACCTCTTGAAGGCGTTGCGTCCGGAAATCGCCAGAGGGACGGTGTCGGTCAGCCACGTGGGCGACGCGCTCACGATCAATCTGGCGTCGAGCCTGCTGTTCGATTCGGGGCAAGATCAGCTGAAGGCGGGTGGCACCGATGCCTTGAAGCGTGTCGGGAATGTGCTCAAGGACTTTCCGGAAAAGGAGGTCCATGTCGCCGGGTATACGGATAACGTGGCGATCAAGAGCGCGCTCAAGAAGAAGTATCCGACGAACAAGGAGCTCTCGGATGCCCGGGCCAACAGTGCCGCGCAAGCGCTGCGGGACGGCGGCGTCAGCAGCAATCTGACGGCCGCCGGCCATGGGGACAGTAATCCGGTCGCCAGCAACAAGACGGCGGAAGGGCGGGCTAAAAATCGACGTGTCGAGGTCATTGTCAAGTAGCACAGAGGCGGATTGTCGTTTCTGCCTGTGCCAGTAGCAATAAAGGGGCTCTTCCCTCCGGGGAGAGCCCCTTTCTCTTGACGGATGCCTGCTAAGATTACCCCGAGTGCTAGTGACCAAGTTCCCACAGGCCAGGGTGATCGTCGGGGGGGCGGCCGATGGGCCAGAAATACTTTCGACCCCTTAATTGAGAGAGATGTCTTTGTGTCAGGCGGATGGGTTCCCCGATCCCCCTCTTGCGGCGCGTAGCTCCGACTCCAGTTCAGCAATGCGCGCCCGCAGCGATCCTGCGAGGTCCTCGCGTGAGACTGAGCGCCGCACGAAGGTCCA
>JABMDG010000207.1 GCA_015904045.1 Nitrospira sp. | reverse complement strand
TCCGACGACCGCATGTCCGGCTCGGTGACGATTTCCAACAGCGGCGTGCCGGCGCGATTCAAGTCCACACGGCTCCCGCTCGTACCGGCCTCGTGCACATTCTTGCCGGCATCTTCCTCCAGGTGCGCACGCCGGATACGAACTCGCTTCTGACTGTCACCGATGGCAATTTCGATCCAGCCATGCTCACAGATCGGCGACTCGTACTGGGAAATCTGATAGCCTTTCGGCAAATCCGGATAGAAATAGTTCTTCCGTGCAAACCGGTTGCTCGCACCGATCGTGCAGTTCAATGCGAGCCCAGCGCGCACCGCCATCTCGACCGCAGCCTTGTTAATGACAGGCAGACTTCCCGGCAAGCCAAGGCACACCGGGCACGTGTGGCTGTTGGGAGGGGCACCGAAGAGAGTCGGACAGCCGCAGAACATCTTGGACTTGGTCCGCAACTGCGCATGCACTTCGACACCGACAACGACTTCGTAGGTCATGTCTCGTGCGACCCTTCACCGCGCATGCGGTCCCGCTCATCTCTCATCGCCTGGCGCCCCGCTTCAAAGGCCTCGCGCAACGCCGACTTCTTGGTGTCAACGAAGTCCTTCCCTTGCCCGACGACTTCTTCAAAAACTTCCCCCGCGCGCCCGGCCATGTCATGTAGCTGGCCCTCCGCTCTGCGCGCATACCGACGCAGCCGCTCACGTGACTCATTCGCCGATTCAGGCGCCAGCAACATCGCGGCAACTGCCCCCAGCGCCGCACCGCTGAGAAACGCCAACAACACCGCTGCCGAAGACCCGCGATCATCCGCCATTGTGAGGTCCTCCTTCTTTCCGATAACGTTCGCGCATCACCTGCGTGGCCGCCTTGAATCCCGCCAGCACGCTGACGACATTGGTCAACAGGGTTCCGCCCGACCCGCGCACGACGTTGTGAACGTACTGTACGGATTCGCCGACTTCACCCACGGCATGCAACAGCACCGCGGCATGCTCCACGCCGTCGCGCGCCTGTTCAGTCAGCCGATTGAGATGTTGGCTTACGGCGCGGAGTTCTCCAACCAGCGGCAACAGATCGGCGTTCATTTTGGCCAGCAGCTGTTCGGACTCCGCGACCGTCTTGCGAACCTGTATGAGCACCGGCACTAAGAACCCTACCAGCACCGCACACGCCACCGCCACGAGCATCGCCGCAATTTCAACAAAGGTCATGCTCGACCCTCCGGGTTCCCCTTGCTTCTTGCCCCTTGCCTCTTGCTCCTCACCGAATCACCGGCTTCTTCAGATGCCACTCCGTGGCTTGTTCATACGCATGCGCCGCCCGCAATATCGTTTCTTCCTCGAACGGCCGCCCGATCAGTTGCAAACCGATCGGCAACCCGCTCGCGCTAAATCCGCAGGGCAGCGCAATCGCCGGCAAGCCAGCCAGATTGACCGAGATGGTAAAGATGTCGGACAAATACATCTGCAGCGGATCTTCGCTTTTCTCCCCTAGCTTGAAGGCAGGGGTTGGAGTTGCCGGCGTCACGATTAGATCGACTTCCTTGAACGCCGCGTCGAAGTCCTGACAGACCAGCGTTCGCACCGCCTGAGCCTTCCCGTAGTACGCGTCGTAATACCCCGCGCTCAGCACGTAGGTGCCCAACATGATACGGCGTTTGACTTCCGGGCCGAACCCTTCCTGCCTGGTCTTCATGTAGAGATCCAGCAGATCCTTGGTCTCTTTCGCCCGGAGCCCGAATTTCACACCGTCAAAACGGGCGAGATTCGAACTGGCTTCAGCCGTCGCCAGCACGTAATACACCGCCACTGCGGCGTCGGTTCTCGGCAGTTGGATGTCCTTGATTTCACCACCCAGAGCTTTCAATTCCGCGATCGCGGCCTTGACTGCTTGGTCCACCTTCGGATCGAGACCTTCGGCAAAGAACTCTCTCGGCACCCCGACTCGCAGCTTCTTGAGATCTTTCTTCGCCAACGCCTTCAGGTAATCGGGAACTGGAACATCCGCCGAGGTGGAATCCTGCGGATCATGGCCGGCGATCGCACCCAACATAAATGCAGCGTCGCGGACATCTTTAGTAATGGGGCCGATTTGATCGAGCGACGAAGCAAACGCGACCAACCCGTACCGAGAAACCCGCCCATAGGTGGGCTTCAACCCCACCACGCCACAGAACGCCGCCGGTTGGCGGATGGATCCTCCCGTGTCTGAACCCAGCGCGGCGACGCATTCGTCCGCCGCCACCGCCGCTGCAGACCCTCCGCTCGACCCACCAGGCA
>JABMDG010000206.1 GCA_015904045.1 Nitrospira sp. | reverse complement strand
CTGGCGGCAAAAGCCGTGGAAATGATGGAACGGTTTTCGATTACGACGCTGGTGGTGACTGAAGATGGCCGGACTATTTTAGGTGTGGTCCATCTGCATGATTTGCTCAAGAACGGTATTGTCTAGAGGACGTAGCGGACGATGAATCGCGTACTGGAAACCTGGAAGGAAATCGGGCAGGACTCCCTTAATCTGCCAAATTTTCTCACGCTGGTCCGCATTTGCCTGATTCCGGTCTTCGTCGTCGTCTTTCTGGCGCCAACACCGGATCGGTCATTGGTGGCCGCCGTGATCTTTACGGTGGCGGCGGTGACGGACTTGTTGGACGGCTATATCGCCAGACGAACCGGGCAGGTCACCAAGCTCGGCAAGCTCCTCGATCCGATTGCGGACAAGCTGCTGGTACTGTCGGCGCTCATTCTCTTGGTCAATATCGATCGAGTGACCGCCTTGGTGGCGCTCTTGATCATCGCTCGGGAACTGGCCGTGACGGGGATCCGTGCGATTGCCGCCGGCGAACGGCTCATCATTGCGGCGGAGACCACAGGCAAGTACAAGATGGCCTTGCAAGTTGTGGCAATCGTCTTCCTCATTCTCGAAGGGACGGATTTGGCGGAGTTTGGCAATCTGCATTTAGCGGGCACGGCAACCCTCTACGTGTCCTTGGTGCTTGGTTATATATCGGGCGGACAGTACGTCTGGAGTTTCTGGAAGCAGGTCGTGGCCAAAGGTATCTGAGAGCTCACCGATTCGACCTCACCGCTGTGGGCAACACCACGTGTATTCTCCGCATCCTCGTCTGGAGTAGTCTGTTGTCCCCGCTCACGGCCTGTCGCGATGCTGGGCCACCGCCACTGGCGGAGTACGACTATGCCAACGCCGTGGTGACGGGCCGGTGCGAGACCGGCACCAGAGCCGGTCAAACAGGCGTCACCGACGGCGAAGCGGCAGGGGATGGCGTGCGCTTTCACGTGCGGACCCCGTCGAATTATGATGCGACATTTGCGCACCCGCTGTTGCTGGTCTATGCGGCGGCGGGCCAGAGCGGCCTGACATCGGAGCGTACGACCGCACTGACGGCTCCAGCGACCGGGGCGGGATTCGTGGTGGTGTATGCCGATCATCGCCCACTGGGGATTCCCTCCATCGAGCAACTGGCAACCATTCCAGGGGCAGTGGCAAAGAAATGGTGCATAGACGAGAAACGAGTCTCTGTCACAGGCCATTCGGATGGCGGAACTGTGGCGTTGGCGCTGGCTGTGCTCGATCGGACCAAGCAGGTGCCCGCGGCGATCGCGCCAAGCGCAGCCGGGTGGACCGGCAAGGACCTGGAAGCCTATCAATGTCGGGCGCCGCTCCCGGTTATGGTTATGCACAATCGGCTCCCGGTTATGGTTATGCACAATCGGCAGGATAGTGTGTTTCCCGGTTGGGGTGCCCAAACGGCAGCCTGGTGGGCTACCTGTAACCGGTGCGACAATGCAAAAAAGAAATCGCTGGAGGGCGGGTGTCTGGCCTATCAACAATGCGCCGTCGGCGGGGCCACGCTGTACTGCGAAGGAAGCGGTGGCCATCGAGACTGGCCAAATTTCAATCGTGTGCTGATCGAGTTCTTGTCACATCCTGAGAAGTTTCTGTAAGGCTACTTTCCACGGGATAGAAGTCGAAAAAGATGGATCTGTCAGGACTCACCGGCGCACTGGTGTTGCTCGGCTATCTCTTGGGGGGGATACCATTCGGTGTCGTCGTGTCGAAGGCGATGGGTTTGCCTGATCCAC
>JABMDG010000205.1 GCA_015904045.1 Nitrospira sp. | reverse complement strand
GGGCATGGCATTTTGGCAAGGGTCGCGGGAAATCCGGGAAGTCAGCGGAGAAAGTTTCAAAGCGCTGGCGACGGAAGCAGCCCGCAAGCTCGACCTTCTTATAGCCGAAGAAATCGCACAGACTGCGCGCATCGCCAACGATCCCACAATCATCCGTGAGCTGGAGAAGCGGCGCGATGCGCCGCGCGACGGAAGCTCCAAGAACCAGGCCGCCGCACTGACAGACCTGGAACAACGCTGGACGGCACGAGAACCTGCCGCCGTCAATGCCATTATGGGCAGTCCCTTGAGCGCGCTGCTCGATGAACACTATGCCGGCGTCCGTAGCGCGCCGGGGCAACTGCTTCCGCAAGTCGTCCGCGCATCGACGAAAATGCTGTTCCTGACCGATGTGCAGGGCCTGCTCGTCGCCGCGATGGGAGAAAAGCCGGACTTCCGTCACGATCGCGCCCCCTGGTGGCAGGGCGCCTTCCACAAAGCAGTGGGCAGACTCTATATCGAAGATATCCGGTTCAACCAGCAGGTGAATGCCTACGTCTTCACCATCTCCGTCCCCGTGATGGATAGCCTGCGCTACGAAGTCGTCGGAGTACTCCATCGCGTCATTGATGCCAAAGAATTCTTTGCTCCCTCGACCCACGTCATCCGATTCGGGAAAACCGGCCACGTCATGCTGATCGATTCCAACGGCATCGTCGTCAGCTGTCCGCTCCTGCCTACGGGGGTGTCGCTGTCTGATCGAAATCTCCTCCCCCTTGTGACGCCGCAACAGCCGGGCTGGGCGGAAGCACCCAGCGACGGCCATGGCGGACAGGCGGCTTCCGTCATCGGCTTCGCCCCCTTGCCGCAAACCAGCCACACGACCAGCGGCTCGATTGAGAACGCATCCTGGCACACATTCGTCTGGCAGTCGTCCGATGAACTGTTTGCCCCAATCCAGCATCTCTTCATCTGGGTCACGGTCTTTGGAAGCATCGCCCTCGCGTTACTAGCCGGCCTGGGGTTCGCCGCGGCCGGCCGCATCGTGACTCCCGTTCGGGAACTCCAACAGGCCGCTCAATCGATCGCACGCGGCGAGCTCCGGACACCGATTCAGATCCGCACAGGGGATGAGTTGGAGGACTTGGCCGATGAATTCAACTTCATGAACCAACAACTGAAAGCCGCCTTCGCAGGACTGACCGACGAAGTCAAATTAAAGACCCAGGAAGTCCAGGTGCTGCAACAGTCTACGGACTACATCCTGGATGCCGTCCCCACCCCCATCCTCTTGATCGATGCCGATGGAGTCGTGCGCTACATCAACCGGGCGGCGCGCGAATCGTTCACAATCCGGGATGAGCCGCCGGCCCCGCTTGCCAGCATCCTCTCGCTCGATGCCGACGCCCAACATCGACTCCGGCAAGAATTTCACGCCGATCGAAACGGGGGAGACGCGCAGTCCGGCGCGAACCGTATCGAGTCACCGAGAGATCCGCTCGTTCCTACCGCTGAATCTCGATCGTCCGTCAGCCGTTCGGATCTCCACATCGGAACACGCGTCTACCATTACCAGTGGTTCCGGATGCCGGCTAGACCAGGACAAGAAGATAGTATCGGCCTGGTCTTGCGAGACACGACGGACGAGAGCCGGCTGCAAGACCAGCTCGTCCAGGCCGAAAAAACGGACAGCCTGAGCGTGTTGACAGCCGGAATCGGCCATGAACTCAACAATCCGTTATTCGGAATCGTCGGATTAGGCGAGGCGATCCAGGAAGAGCCGAGCCTTGAACGGGTGAAGGCCTATGCCCGCGATATCGTGGCGCATGGCCGACGCATGGCGACGATCATCCGAGACTTCACCGGCGTAGCAAGCCGGGAAGTCTCGAATCAGCGCATATCGGTTTCGCTCGAAGATGAATTGGACCAGGCACTGGCGACGATACAGACAGCGATGGAGATGGCGGGCATCACGGTCACCAAATGCTACGCGGGAAACGTGCAGGTACTGGCGCTGCCCGACCAGCTTCGGCAGGCGTTGATGAATGTGATCACCAACGCGGTCCAGGCCATGAGAGGCTCCGGCACGCTGACGCTGTCCACCGCACAGTCGGATCACACCGGCACTGCAACAATCACCGATTCTGGGCCCGGCATCTCCAAGCAACATTTGCCGAAAATATTCGATCCATTTTTTACAACCAAGGGGCAGGGAGAAGGGTCCGGCCTCGGCTTGACGGTGGCGAGACGTATCATCAGAAAATTCGGGGGCGACGTCCGCATCGAGAGTCTCGAAGGGCGCGGAACCACCTGCACTGTGACCTTGCCGATCCTTGCCACTGCGGCAGAGAGGGGACCATGGACTCCATCCGTGTCGCGTTCAGAGCCGGAACCATCGCCCTTGTCATAGCAGGGACCTGGGGAATCGCCTCGCTCCTACTCGCGAAGACCGCCCCTGGAGCGGACGGCATTCCACCGGAAAAAGTCGCCGATTACGTCCATGCCGTGCTGGAAGCCGATCGCACGATTTACACTACCCACATCGTCAATCGCATGCAGGAGAAA
>JABMDG010000204.1 GCA_015904045.1 Nitrospira sp. | reverse complement strand
TTTTCACCCTCGGCCTGATTGATCGCGGCGTCGCGCTCGCCTTCAGACGTGAGAATCACGGCGCGTTTCTCTCGTTCCGCGCGCATCTGCTTCTCCATCGCGTTCAACACGTCTTTCGGCGGAGTAATGTTCTTGATCTCGTACCGCAACACTTTCACTCCCCAGGCTTCCGAGGCTTTATCCAGTTCGTTCACCACTTGGATGTTGATATTGGTCCGTTCCTCGAACGTTCGGTCGAGTTCGATTTTGCCGATCTCGCTTCGCAGCGTGGTTTGCGCGAGTTGGATCAGTGCGAAATTGTAGTCGCTGATGCCATAGGATGCTCGCTGAGGGTTCAAGATCTTGAGGTACAAGATACCGTCCACCGAGACCTGCACGTTGTCGCGTGTGATACAGACCTGTTCCGGAATGTCGGTGGCGACTTCTTTCAGGGAATGTTTGTAGCGGATGCGATCGATGAAGGGCACGAGGATATGAAACCCGGCATCCAGCGTCGCCGAATACTTGCCGAGTCGCTCGACGACGTAGGCGCTCTGTTGCGGCACGACCACCGCGGTTTTGCCGATGACGACTGCCACCAGCAAGGCCAGCATCAGCATCACGAACAGTCCTTCGGTCATCGTTGTATCCTCCAGGCGGATCCTAGTTTTCCGCGCTTCATTCCGCCGTGATCCATAGCGTCAGGCCTTCGACGCGATCGACTTTGCAACGTTGGTGTTTCAGCAACGGAGTGAGGCCGGCATTGTGGGCGGTCCAGACGGTGCCGCGTAATTCCGCCTTGCCTGTGCCGCCGGCGGCGAGGTCTTCGAGCGGGGTTGCCTGTTCGCCCGCAAGGGTGTCCATGGGAGGCAGGTTCCCGTTCCGGCGGTTCATCCAAGCCAAGAGGGAGCTTCGGAACGCAAGCAGTGACAGGATCGCCAGGCCGGAGAACATGAGCCACTGCAGCCATTCCCCTTGTACGAACCCTATGCCGGTCAGGCCCCCTACAATTAATGCCGCCAGGCCAAAGAAGAGAATATAGAAACCGCCTGGCGTGACCATTTCGATGCCGAGCAGCAGGAGACCGAGCAGTACCCAATACCACCAGATCATTAGGAGACCTCGTTGAACATGTGAGGCGACTATGCGATGGGGAAGATTCCAGGGTAAAGTCTAGGCCTGTTTCAGGATGCCGTCAAGCGGAAGGGCGATTAGAAGGGGCTGAATTGATCGACCGGGACGTCGATGCTATAGTCCGCGCGCAATGGCACAGGATCAACCGATCAAAGCGCTGGTGATTGCATTGACGGACGATGCAGCGGCGGCGGTCTATTCGATCAACCGGCTCAAGCCCGACGCGCTCTGTTTTGTGCTGCCGGAGGCGGGTAAAGCGGCTGTGGAGTCGGCCGTGCAGCCCAAGATCGAACGGATGCCGCGGCGATGGGACTGGATCGTGATCGCCGAGACCGGGGAATTTGCCGGCTGTTATCAGACACTCGCCCGGTCCCTCCCCGATCTGTTGCGAACCTGGGAGGTGCAACCGGGCGAACTGGTCGTCGATCTCACCGGCGCGACATCAGCCATGGCGGGTGCCTTGACCATCGCGGCGCTACCCTGGAGTTCGCGCATCGTGTCGCTCGTTCCCGCTCGTGAAGGCCAGGACAGCGAGCCTCTCGATCTGGACGGAAAACCGTTGGTATGGGAACAGATCAATCCATGGGACGAGGCGGCATCGGTGTCACGCCGCGAGGGGAGCGAAGCGTTCAACAGGGGCCACTTTTCTGCCGCTACACGACTGTTCCGCGAGATTGAGATGCGGGTCAGCGGTGGGCAGAAACCGCTCTATCGCGCGTTTGCCGATTTGGCCGAGGGGTATGATTTCTGGGAACGGTTTCACCATCGCCAGTCGTGGGACAAATTGAAGACGGCGGCCAAGGCGCTTGAAATGGCCTCGCTCTGGGGCGGGCCGCCGGGGTTGAAAGCCGTGCTGCCGGCCATCAAGGCCAATATGGGCTTCCTGGAAAAGCTGGTGCTCGATCCGGCGGAGGTGAAGGAATTTGTGGTGCTGGATCTGTTGGCCCACGCGGGGCGGCGGTTGCATGGAGCCCACGATCCGGAGGCGGCGATGATTGCGCTCGTCCGTGCGCTTGAAGCGGTGGCGCAGCGCCGGCTCTTCAAGCCGCACAACATCAAGAGTTGGGACGCGCGGCCGGAGCAACTCCCACAGACTCTCCAGGAAACCTGCCGGACCTGTTACCTTGAAGATATCGACGGCAAGTACAAGCTGCCGTTACAGGCCCAGTTTCGC
>JABMDG010000203.1 GCA_015904045.1 Nitrospira sp. | reverse complement strand
TCCCGGAAAGAGGAATAGACCTTCACAGAACGTCGCGAGCGCCATCGGGCCATCCGACACTCCGTTACGCCGACGCCGCCTCATCCTCGTCGTTCGATGATTGCCGCAAGAGATCCGGCTGCTGCTTGGCGATCTCCTCATAGACTTCATCCAGCCAGCGGCCGGCACAGCCCAGCACTTCGCGTACCAGCGTCTCGGGCTGCCCGGTTCTCTTGATCGTCCATTGCGACACATACTCCAGCAGAGTCTCGCGTTCGAACTGTCGAGTCGAGCACGTGGCCATCGCGGCGAGTTCGCCCAATCCTGTTTTCAAAATCTCGGCGACCGTGTCTCGCGCATACGAGGTACTGGCCGTCACATATTGAACTACTCGATTGAGTTCTTGATCTGTCATCATCACACTCACAACCCGAGTCGACGCTGCGGGATTTTTGCATCCCTCCCGAACTCTGTCAATGTGCTAGCCCGCATTATTCATGACAGTTCGTCGCGAAATCGCCCAGCCGCGTCGTGAGACCGGCGCGCGGAGCCCGGAGGACCTGAGGCGTACTCGTGCAGTACGTGGAAGGTCCGAGGGGCGAACCCGCCGGCCGCAGGCTTGTCGCAACAGCGGATCGGCGATTGCAGCAGAAGGGTTCATGAATAATGCGGGCTAGAGGATAACCGCCCCGCATTTTTTCTCCTCGCCATGCAGAGGGCAATGGTATGATCGGTCCGGCCCAGAGCCGGTTACAGTTTGAAGGAGAACCGTATGGCAACACAGCTCCCTATACGACGCGCCTCAACAGCCCCGCGGGCCGCGCGCCCCTCCTATCCCGATCATTGGGACCTGACTCATTTGGTCAAAGATCCGTCGAAGGAGATCGACTCTATCCTGTCACGACTTGAGACCGTGGTCTCTCAAGTCGAAGCGGCTCGTCCGACATTGACGCCGTCGATCACCGGTCACGACTTCCAGGCCCTGCTGACACTCAGCGAGACATTTGCGCAGGGGTCATCCAAGCTAGGAGCCTATGCCTACCTTCGGTTCTCCGAGAACACCAAGGACGCCGGGGCCCGTTCGCTCAAGGCCCGCGTCGAAGAACGTTTGACGGCCCTCAGCAATCGCCTGCTTTTTTTCGACCTGTGGTGGCAGAGTGTCGATGGCACCAACGCAGCGCGGCTGATGGCCGACGCGGGGGACTTCCGCTATCACCTGGAGACCATCCGGCGGTTCAAACCGCATACGCTGTCCGAACCGGAAGAAAAGATCGTCCATCTCAAAAACGTCACGGGCCGTAGCGCCGTTCATACCTTTTACGATGTGGTCACGAACGGATTGACCTTCACGCTGACAGTCGGCGGCAAGAAGAAGTCGGTCAATCGCGAAGGACTGATGGCGTACGTGCGGAGCCAGAACGCCTCGGTACGTCAAGCCGCCTATCAAGAGCTCTATCGCGTCTTTTCAACACAACAAGACCTGCTGGGAGAAATCTACAAGACGCTCGTGAATGACTGGAAATCTGAAAACCTCGGTCTCCGCCACTTTGCATCTCCCATTGCGACCCGCAACCTGAGCAACGATGTGCCTGATCAGGCCGTCGATGTGCTGTTGACGTCCTGCGCGAAGAATGCCGACATCTTTCATGCGTATTTTTCGCTGAAGGCAAAAATCTGCAAGATCAAGCCGATGAACCGGTATCACATCTATGCCCCACACCGCACAGAGGCCAAGAAATACAAGTACGCCGATGCTGTGCGGATGGTCCTTGCCGCCTATCGTGGCTTCTCACCACACCTCGCCGATCTGGCTGAACAAGTATTTCGCGATCGGCATATCGACGGCCCGACCAGGCCCGGAAAAATCGGCGGCGCCTATTGTTACAGCACAGTCCCGGGGATGACGCCCTATGTGATGCTGAACTACACCGGGGAGGCCCGCGACATCGCGACGATGGCCCATGAACTTGGCCATGCCGTCCACGGCATGATGGCCAAAGACCATTCAGTCTTTACGTTTCATTCCACCCTCCCATTGGCGGAAACCGCCTCGGTGTTCGGTGAGCGGATTCTCTCCGATGCCTTGATGTCTCACGAACGCAATAAGGCCGTTCGGCAAGGCTTGCTATTGAGCCAGCTGGACGACATCTACGCAACAGTCTTGCGGCAGGCCTATTTTGTGCGCTTTGAAAAGTTGGCCCATCAGATGGTCGCAGACGGCGCAACAGGTGATCAGCTGGCCAAGGCCTATTTCAATGAGCTGCACCAACAATTCGGCAAAGCAGTGAAGGTGCCGGATGAGTTCCGATGGGAATGGCTGACCATCCCCCACATTTTCGCCAGCCCGTTTTACTGTTACGCCTACAGCTTTGGAAATTTGCTCGTACTGGCGTTGTACCGCATGTACAAGGAACAGGGTGCCTCGTTCGTGCCGAAGTACCTGAACCTCCTCGCTACCGGAGGCTCAGAAGCCCCGCAAGCGATCCTGAACAAAGTCGGCGTGGACATGACCTCCGAAGCCTTCTGGCAATCGGGGTTTGATACGATTTCCGGTAAACGGGTTCAACTTTATCGTATACGTCCGATGGACGTATGCTTTTCCAGATTGTTTCACCTGTTTTTTTATTCAATGCAGCAACATGGTTTTGAAGTTTTTGATAGAGCGCCGCGTTTTCCAGCGACAGGGAGAGTTGAGAGGCGAATGTTTCCAGAAGCTTCAAGCTTCTTTCCGTCGGTTTATTGTCCGTATAGGTAAAAACACACAGCACGCC
>JABMDG010000202.1 GCA_015904045.1 Nitrospira sp. | reverse complement strand
CAGCCCTGCGGTATCGGGGAACAAGGTTTTCTCGTCGCCAAGCACTTCCAGCTTAACCAAATCAGAAACACCCGCCGCGCGGGCCAAGCGGGAATACCGCACAGCATCTTCCACCGTGTAGCAGCCGGCCGTGTTGGGCAAAATCGTGTACTTCTTGGGATCGAGGTAGTCGAGCAGGTTATCCTTTGAACGATCAGTGATGTTCACGCGGCGCACCGCCACGGTCACGACATCGGCGCCCGATGCCTCAATGGCTTTTTGTGTTTCGACAAAGTCCTTATACTTGCCCGTGCCCACCCACAACCGCGACTTGAACTCACGTCCCGCAATAATCAGCCGATCGTCCGCCATAGTGTCCTCTTAAAATGATCCACCGCCGATAAAACCCAGGATCTCGACCCGGTCTCCGTCCTGAAGCGGACGTTGCGCGAACGACGCGCGATCGAGAATTTCCAGATTCAGCTCCACCGCCACACGTTCGGCCTTGACCTCCAGCTCGCACAACAAATCCGCCACCGTTGCGCCGCTGCGCCAATCCCTGGCCTCGCCGTTCACATGGATTTGGATTGTCTCCTGCATAGCCCGTCATCCTATGAGACGCGAATTCACCTTGTCAATAAAGGCCCCTTGCTCAATAGACCCGACACATCGCACAATGGGGCCCACGTAAACGGTGATCATGCACGAGAACAACCGACAACTGGCAGCTCTTTTCCGGTCAATGGCCGAACTCCTCGCGTCCCAACGGGCCAATCCCTATCGGGTGCGGGCCTATCGGCGCGCCGCGGACGCGCTGCTGGTGCTTGAAGAAGATGTTGCCGCCGCGGCTCAGCGCCGGGGCCTGGAAGACATTGACGGCGTGGGAAAGGACTTGGCTGGAAAAATCAGGGAATTTCTTGAAACCGGAACGATTCGCGCCTACGAAGAACTGAAGACCCCCTTGCCGCCGGAGGTCAAAGACTGGTCGAAGTTTCCGGGGCTCTCCGATTCGCTGGTGACCTACCTCTACTTCCGGCTCGGCATCCGCACACTGCCAGACCTGGAGCAACTGATTCGCTCGCATCTGCTTCGCACCATGCCGGGATTTTCAGGGTCCGAGGAGAGGCTGCTCGACGCCATCCGCCAGCAGCACGAACGGATGAATCCACCCGCTTCATGAGGGCAGTCTTCACTCATTTGCCTTTCGGCTTCCACCCCCCCCCGCCAGTTTTTCGGCCTCAGCGATTTGAGCAGGAGTCACCTGCTTGGCAAGCACATCACGAAGCATCGGCGTGGGCTTATCACTGTTCGTTCCCGCGAGGCTGTACCAGCTAGTTCCTATATCAGGCACTGGGCATTGAAGTGGATCCGTCTAGGACCCAGCCGTCAGAAACGCGAAAGCAATGATCGTGGCAATGAAAATCGCGATAGGGATTAACATTTCCAGTGGATTCTCACCGAACATTCCAGCCATATCCGTTCTCCTTCAGGCTAGCTCTGTGATCTTCTTGCTCCACCATCTGCGCCCGTCGTTTGATCGCCCACTTCGAGCATAGTAACAAGTGGCCGCCGATTTCTCTCCTGGGCGGGTAGTGGGTCATTCAGACTTACAAGGATCGCATTTTCGTCGGACAAAGACCGGTCATTAGTGAACAGTCGTCAAGCAAGTCCAGGCGCCATGAACTCAGCTAGAAACCCTGCATGCGATAGCGTGACTAAACTCATACCGACCCACTACCCCGGGGCGGACTCCTTAAAGAAGTTCCAGCCCTTCTTCGCTCTGATGGCTGGCGTCATGGCCCCAGGAGCGAAGAGTCTGCAGCGCCGTACTCGGCGAAAAATCCCAACCCGCCATACATCCCACAAATGACGTCTCTCCGGCGGACGGATTTTGTGAATGGTGAGAGCGGCGATGTCTGACAGCGCGTGGCGAACTATGTAAGGATTATTGGGGCCACTGGATTCA
>JABMDG010000201.1 GCA_015904045.1 Nitrospira sp. | reverse complement strand
TCGGCAAGGGCCTCGACGAATTGTCGGTCGATGAGGTGGCGTTGATCGTCGGATTGATCAAGGGGCCCAACACCTATTCGCCGGTGAAACACCTCGAGCATGCGACAGAGCGCAGGAACATCGTGCTCCGCCGCCTCCGGGACCAGGGACTGGTGACGGAGCAGGATTGGACAAAGGCGGTCAATCGTCCGGTGCGGGTGGTGTTGGCCCAGGATGCCCTGAGCGATGCGCCGCATTTCGTCGACTATCTGCTGCGGGAAGTCGAGGAAGGGACCGGTATGGGCATCCCGGAGGGAGCCCGGATCTTTTCGACGCTCGATCCGTGGATTCAGCAACTTGCCGCACGGGCGCTGCAGCGAGGATTGGCCAGCCTGGAAACAGCGTATCCGCCGCTTCAGGGGGGCGAATCGCCGCTTCAGGGCGCGGTTGTCGTGCTGGAGGCGAAGACCGGACACATCCTCGCGATGGTCGGTGGGCGGGACTATCGTGTGAGCCAATTCAACCGAGCCGCACAAGCGCATCGGTCGGCCGGGTCACTCTTCAAACCGTTTGTGTATCTGGCTGCGTTTGAGGCGGCACGGGATCAAGGGGAAGCCGGGTTGACTCCCGCTACCTTGCTCGAGGATGAGCCAGTTACCTTGGAGTCGGGAACCGGCCCCTGGTCGCCGCAGAATTACGATCGACAATATCGCGGCCAAGTCACGGTGCGAACCGCGCTTGAACAATCATTGAATGTCCCCGCCGTGCGAGTGGCGCACCGGACGGGTATCGGACCCTTCCTCGGCATGCTGCAGGCATTCGGGATCACGACGCCGCTGCCCAGTAATCTCTCCGTTGCATTGGGCAGCTCCGCTGTCTCGTTGCTCGACATTACATCGGCCTACGGGGGATTGGCCAATGGGGGTATTGCGGTCCGTCCGATCGCGATCTCCAATATGGCGCGTGAGACCGGTGAGACGGTCTGGAGCCCGATCATCGATCGCCGCCAGGCCGTCTCTCCGCAAGGCGCCTATCTTGTGACGTCGCTGTTGAAAGGGGTGGTCGATCAGGGAACCGGCGTCAAAGCCAGAGTACTCGGTGTGCAAGGTCCGGTTGCAGGAAAAACCGGTACAACCGACGGGTATCGAGACGCGTGGTTTGTCGGCTATACGACGGATCTTGTGATCGGGGTGTGGGTGGGATTCGACGATGAGCGGCCGATCAAACTGACTGGCGCGCAAGCGGCGCTTCCGATTTGGAGTGAGTTGGCAGCCCGGCTTATTCGACCGGACCAGCCGGACTTTGAAATGCCTGATGGACTGGTCGAGCGCCGGATCGATCCCAAAACCGGCCAGCTGGCCACGTCTCAATGTCCGGAGAAAATACTCGAGATCTTCATTGCCGGCACAGAGCCGACCGTCTATTGCGAAATCCATGGGGGAGGAATGTGGGAACGGCTCAAGCAGACGTTCGGATTCTCCTGATCCGGGGGATGAGGCCCGAGCCTGCATGACCTGTCTCCGCCGATTCTCAACAACTACTAGTAGTCCACCTCGTCTTGCGGTATTCTGGCCCTGGCCGGTTTCAACGAGGAGTTCCTATGAAAAAAACAGGATATATGGACGACGGTAATATTACG
>JABMDG010000200.1 GCA_015904045.1 Nitrospira sp. | reverse complement strand
GAACTGCAACCCCCGATTGGTGTACTTCTTGGCGATGCTGACGACCAGGCGCAGGTTGGCTTCCACCAGTTCGGCCTTGCCGCGTTTGACCTTTTCTTCAGCGACATCGAGATGCTTGACGGCATCCTTGATGTCTTCGGCCGGAACCAGCGCCTCTTCTTCCTCCAATTGGCGGACTTTGGCCTTGGCGGCCTGGTAGACCTTCTTGATCTCCAACAAGTTTTCTTCCGACACCCCTGTCTTCCGCTTCACAGCCAGCAAGTCCGCGCGGCTGCGGCACATTTTCTTGAGCAGTTCCGCACCCGCTTCGCCGGCCACCCCGATCCGTCGCTGGCAATTCACCGCCTCGCGCTCCGCCGACCGAATCTGGACGGCGAGGTCGCGGACGCGCTGGACCATCCGATCCTTGAGCACCCCGTGGAGATTCACGGACTCGATCTTGTCCACGACCTGCTGGCGCACCACGTCGAACTGTTTCTTGAATTTCTTGTGCTTGGCCGGATCGTTGCCGAGGTGCTTCCCCTTGTCCACCAGCGCCTTGAGCGCCAACGACACTTTCCGCACCGCGTTCAACGCGTCCAGAGTCTTGACCCGCAACTCCTCGTAATCCCGCTCGACCGGCTGCTGATCTTCTTCGAGTTCCTCCTCCTGCTCCTGCACCGGCACGATCTCACGCACATCGATGGTGCCGTCTTTCAGCTGATCGCGCAGCGCGAGGACGAACTCGATGGTCATCGGCATCCCATAAATCACGGTCGCGATATCGTGTTTCCCTTCCTCGATCCGTTTGGCGATTTCGATCTCGCCCTCGCGACTCAACAGCGCCACGCTGCCCATTTCCTTGAGGTACAGACGCACCGGATCGTCCGTCCGGCTCAACGCCCCCGGCGTCAAATCGATCGGTTTGTCGTTTTCCTCCTCGGACTCCGCTTCCACTTCCTCGGCCTCCTCGCCGGCCTCACCGCTCTGGGCTCGTTTCCGCGGCCGCTCGCCTTCCGGCGCATCGACAATTTCGATATCCATCTCGCCGAACATGGTCATGATGCTGCCAAACTGCTCGGAAGACACCACTTCGGCCGGCAAGGTGCTGTTGAGTTCATCGTAGGTCAGGAAACCTTTTTCCTTCCCGATCGTGATCAGCTTTTTCACCTCACCGAGCAATTCTTGTTTCGGCATGACTACTCCTTCACTAAGGACACCGCCCCGGAAGCCGGCACAGCGGCTTTCCGGATTCGCAGTTCGTTGATTTGCACATTCAATTGTCGCACATCGTCCGCACGCCCTTCGCGTTCAGCCGCTTTCAAGCGGCCGATCAGGTCCCGCAGCACCTGCTCCGCCCGTTTGCGGTCGAGGCTGTCCAGGCAGGCCCGGATATGCACCGGGACATCGTCAAAATGATCCTCGCGCATCGACAGTTCCGTCGCCAGTGCGCCGCAGTCGGGATCCCCCACCGACGTATCCAGGACCGATCGGAGGCTGATGCGCCCCTCCCGATCCACATGCGCAAGCGCGATCTCGACCAGCTTGCGGCCTGGCGCGACGGTAAAGGCCTCCGGCTTCAGACGGCGGACATCGGCAGGAGCCAACTTCCCCTGCAACAGCAAGAACAGCAGATCCCGCTCTTCGGGCAGTCCTTTGAACAGGACAGTGAGCGGAACCTCCGGCGTGGAGAGCGTGCGCGGCCTGTCCACACTTCGCTTCGGCTGAGCCACGAGGGCCGGATACCGTTCGATCAGTCGGGACTGGCTGATCCCCAACCGTTCCGCCACGATCCTCATGCGCTCCTCCCGCTCAATGGGATGTTCGCTCTTCTGGAGAATCCGCAGCACCTCATCGACGCTTCGAATGCGGCTTTCGAGCGAGCCGGCTTCGGCCTGCTTGACCGTGTAGTCCAGCGCATAGTCCAAGAGGCTCGGAGCGACGGCTTCCAGCCGGGCGAACGCCTCGACCCCTTCCTTCCGCACAAATGTGTCAGGGTCCTCACCAGCCGGAAGGGTGACGACTTTGACCCCTAATCCGCTGTTGACGAACAGATCCAATCCTCTCAACGCCGCGCGCACACCGGCTGCGTCCGGATCGAACAGGAGCACCACCTGATCGGCAAACCGCCGCACGGCGTGAATATGTTCGGGGGTCAACGCCGTCCCCAGTGTGGCGACGGTGTGCGTGAGCCCCGCCTGGTGAAGCGCGATCGCATCGAAATAGCCCTCGACGACGATCACGGTCTTGGTCCGCACGATAGCTTCGCGCGCCTGCTCGAAGGCAAAGAGCGTTTGCCCTTTCTTAAACAAGGGCGTATCGGGGGAGTTCAGATATTTGGGTTCCCCGTCGCCCAACACACGCCCGCCGAATCCGACCACGCGTTTACGCAAATCCGTGATCGTGAACATGACCCGGGCTCGAAACCGGTCGTAGAAGCCGGTGCCGTTGTCCCGCGCCACCACCAGGCCGGCCGTCGCCAGATCGCCTTGCGTAAATCCTTGTCTGGTGAGCGTTTTGAGCAATCCGTCCCATTCGGCCGGCGCCACACCGATCCCAAATCGATCAATCGTGGACGGCTGAATGCCCCGTTTCTCCAGATAGTCGCGCCCACCGGCTCCGACCCGGGCATCACGCAGATTGTGCGCGAACCAGGCCGCGGCGGCTTCGTTCAGCTGCTCGACTCGCTTGGCTTGTCCTGTCTGAGCCCCGGCGGGAGATGCAATGTCACGCACTTCGATTCCCACCTTCTGGCCGAGATCGCGCACCACTTCCGGGAAACTGGCCCCGGTCAAACGGGTGAGAAATGTGAAGACGTTGCCGCCGGCGCCGCAGCCAAAACAATGGAAGATCTGCCGGGACGGGCTGACGGTAAACGAGGGGGACTTCTCCTGATGAAACGGGCATAAGCCCTTGAGATTCTGGCCCGCCTTGGTCAGAGAGACGTGATGACCGACGATGTCGGTAATGTCGATCCGGCCCCTGATTTGATCGATGATGTCGTCGGAAATCAGCCCATGGCCCACGAGAGTCGGAGCTCCTGCCTCCTCGTCGCACCCAACCGGACGAGTCAATCACGAAGTAATTGAAAAATTGACCGGTCAGATTAACAGACGGTTTGAAAATCTGTCAATTCCGAGGAACGGCGTCAGCCCGGCGGCCAGCCCATGTGTCGGCCGCCCATGACGTGGAAATGCAGATGGAAGACGGTTTGGCCTCCGTCTCGTCCGGTATTGGCGACGAGACGAAACCCCGGATCAGCCAGCCCTTTATCTCTCGCAACTTTTGTGCAGGCCAAGAGTAACCGCGCCAGCAACGGCTGATCCGACTCGCCCAGATCCTGAACGGACGCCACATGCCGTTTGGGAATGACCAGTGTATGCACCGGCGCCTGCGGATGGATGTCGTCAAAGGCCAGGGTCTGGTCGTCTTCGTAAACGATCATGGCTGGAATTATTTTTTCGGCAATCTTGCAAAATAAACAGGTGCTCATCGCCCACCCCTCACTTCTCCATCCTCAATCCGGACTTGCCGAATCGCTTGCCGAGCTCCTGATAGATCTGGTGGAGCTCCAGGTCGTGATACCCCAGGACCATCAGAGTGTGGAAGAGCAGGTCTGCCACCTCGTAGACGATGTCTTCTTTCTTCCCGCCTTTTGCGGCCAGCAGCACCTCGCCCGCTTCTTCCGCCACTTTCTTCAGAATTTTGTCATGGCCGCCCTCAAACAGCTTGGTCGTATAGGACCCGGCTTGCGGGTGCGCGCGGCGCGCGCGGATGGTCCGCAATACCGACTCAAGAATCCCTCCCGCTGCCTCCTGTGTCATTTCCCCGGTCGTCAACCCCTGTTCGTCCAGTTTGGAGAAGAAACAGGCCCGCTGGCCCGTATGGCAGGTCGGCCCGGCCGCTTGCGCCTTCACCAAGATCGTGTCCTGATCGCAGTCCACAAAGAGATCTTTGACGTGCAGTGTGTGACCCGACGTTTCGCCTTTTTCCCAAAGCCGATTGCGCGAACGGCTCCAAAAATGGACGCGCTTGGTTGCGAGCGTCTTGGCGATCGCCTCTTGATTCATGTAACCCAGCATCAGCACCGACCCGTCCAGCCAATCCTGCACGACGGCCGGGAGGAGACCTTGTTGATCGAATTTGAACTGGGGTACCGGTTCCTGGTTCATTGGCTCACGCGGCCTGTTCTAGAGAATCCAATCGTACGGGAATTCCACGTTCTCTCAAATAGGTCTTTGCCTGAGGAATCGTATACGTCCGAAAGTGAAAGATCGAGGCCGCCAAGACGGCATCCGCCTTCCCCTTCACGAACCCATCGTATAAATGGTCCAGCGTGCCGACCCCGCCGGACGCGATCACGGGAATCGACACCCGCTCCGACACGGCGGCAGTGAGCGCCAGATCATAACCGCTCTGCCTGCCGTCCTGATCCATGCTGGTCAACAACACCTCGCCGACTCCGTAGTCTTCCATCCGCTTTGCCCACTCCACCGCGTCCAAACCGGTCGGCCTGCGCCCGCCGTGCGTAAACACTTCCCATCGATCAGCGGCCGGGACCTTCTTCGCATCGATGGCCATGACGATGCACTGCGTGCCGAATCGCTGGGCCGCCTCTTTGATGAACTCGGGCCGCTCGACCGCCGCCGTGTTGATGCTGACCTTGTCCGCCCCGGCATTCAGCAAGTTTCTGACATCGTCGAGTGTGCGCACCCCACCGCCGACCGTCACCGGCATGAACACCCGCGCAGCCGTCCGTTCGACAACGTCGAGAATCGTCTTGCGGTTTTCATGGGACGCTGTGATATCCAGAAAACAGAGCTCATCCGCCCCTTCGCGATCGTAGACGACCGCCGCCTCAACCGGGTCGCCCGCGTCGCGCAGGTTGAGGAAACTCACGCCTTTCACGACACGGCCGTCCTTCACGTCGAGGCAAGGGATAATGCGCTTGGTCAACATCCAACTCTCCAATAGGCTAAGGCTGAGGCTAAGGTTGAGTGGGATGCCGAGCCCTCAGCGTACGCCTGAACCTTGACCTTAACCTCAACCTTACTCACACATAGCGAGGGCCGTGACCGCGGACCGATAATCCAGTTTGCCGTCATACAGCGCCTTCCCGACGATCGCGCCTTCGATCCGAGGCCCGAGCGCTCGCACCGCCAGAAGATCCTCGACCCGGCTGATCCCCCCGGACGCGATCACGGGAAACGACGACGCAGCCGCGACTTCCTTCAACGCCGGCAGGTTCGGCCCGTTCAACATCCCATCGCGCGCAATATCTGTATAGATGACCGCCCCAATCGCCAGCCCGTCGACTTCTTTCAACAGATCGATGGCCCTCGTGTCCGACACCGAGGTCCAGCCCTTCACCGCAACCTTCCCATCGCGCGCATCGAGACCCAGCAGAATTTGCCCGGGGAACTCCCGGCACGCCTGTTCGAGAAACGCCCGATCGGTCAGCGCGGCCGTCCCCAGCACAACGCGCGAGACTCCGGCCTGAAGATAGCGCCGAACCGTCTCGATGGTCCTGATCCCGCCGCCGATCTGAACTTTCACCTTCACGGTCTTCAACACGGTTTCGATCTGGGACAAATTGCGGGGTTCCCCATCTATCGCCCCGTTGAGATCCACGACATGGATCAGAGACGCCCCGCCCTCCTGCCATGTCCGTGCGACCGCCGGCACATCTTCCGAATAGACGGTTTCCGCCGCCATATCGCCCTGACGCAACCGGACACAGCGGCCGTCCTTCAAGTCGATCGCCGGGATCACCAACACGTTACTTCCCTTGTTCTCTGCCGAACGGAAACTCTTTCATGATCTCATCGACGCCGTATTCCGCCAGTTCTTCCGCCGTCACGAACATGCCGAGCCGCTGAACAAACCCCATGACATCCTCGGTCAACGGCCGTTGCCGCTCATAATACTGGCCGACCCACAACACCTGGCCGTCCGCCGCCACAACCTTGACCTCGAAGCCGACAGACGCGGCGGGGTTCGCCCCAAGCCGGCTGCCGACCCGCTCTTGATACATTGACACATAGCCCATCAATGCCGCATCCGCCTTGAGCGACCTCGCCACCGCGGCGGCGACCGCCTCCGGCCTGATCTTGCCGACCGCCCCATCGACCGCCGAGGCTTTGACTGAATCGCCGAGCGGCACCAGGTGAAGACCGTCCCTCGATTGGAGACGTTTCCAGAACAATTGTGTGACCCGCTCTGCCGCAGCGGCGGGAACCGAGGCGGCTTGCCTGGGAGGCGGTTCCACCTCGGACGGTATCGCTAATGACATGTCCTGGTGCCGAACGCTCTGCGGGGTCGAAAAATAGAAATTGCCCTGGTCGCGCACCTGCGGCGTGATAATCGAGGTGAACGGCACCAGCGCTATGGACCGAACCGTATACCGCGGCAAGATGTCCGACGACTCCGTCGCGACTTTCCAGCCGCTGCAGCCCGCCGCCAGTAGCACCGTGAGTCCTGCCGCAAGGATCGTCCACGTCGTTCGGCTCATCCTGTTCACTTCCATGCTCCGAAATTCTTGATTAACCGCAGCCCCACCGCCTGGCTTTTCTCCGGGTGAAACTGGCAGGCCACGATATTGTCCTTCCATACGCTCGACACGAAGGAGATTCCGTAGGTCGTCGCCGTCGCGGCTACGTGCTTGTCGCTGGGCTCGACGAAATAGGAGTGCACGAAGTACCACTCGGCTCCATCGGCGATCCCGTCGAACAGCGGACAGGTGCGCTGAAGGTGGACCTGGTTCCAGCCGATATGCGGCACTTTCAATGCCGGGCCTGCGGCAAATCGTCTAACCTTGCCGGGAATGATGTCGAGTCCCTTATGCGGCCCGAACTCTTCGCTCTCGGAAAACAGGACTTGCAGCCCCAGACAAATCCCCAAAAACGGCTTGCCCGATTGGATTGCCGCGTGGATCGGTTCTACCAGTCCATACTGGTTGATGTTCGCCATACAGTCGCCGAACGCCCCAACCCCCGGCAGGACCACGTGGCTCGCATTGCCGATCACCCTGACATCGCGCGTCACCACCGCCTGATGGCCCACGGCCTCAAACGCCTTGGAGACGCTGCGGAGATTACCCATGCCGTAATCGATAATGGCAATCATTGAATCTGCCTAACTTTGTGGGAGGGTAACAATACCGCAACCGGCCCGAGACTGCCACTGGCAATCTCGGGCGATAGAGGCCCTCTGTGCCTCTGGCTCGCTCCCGGCTCCCTGATAAAACGGAAACGGGACAGACTCCTCTCTCGGAAGCCTGCCCCGTTTACAACGGCAGCGTTACCGACCTGCGGCAAGAAAACTACAGCATCCCCTTCGTCGAGAGGACT
>JABMDG010000020.1 GCA_015904045.1 Nitrospira sp. | reverse complement strand
CACATCGCAGAAGAAGGGCACGAGCAGTGCTTCCCCTTTCGGAAGGGCCTTACCGAGGCCGTGCAGGAAGACCGGCGTGATCGGAACATCGGGATGGCGCTTGGCCAGATGGGCGATGCCGGTTTTGAACGTGCCCATCGCCTCCGGATCGCCGCGAGACCCTTCCGGGAAGAGAATGAGCATGTCGCCGTTCCTCAACGCGTCGGTGCAGCCTGCTAAAGGATCCTGCGTCCGGTCGGCGATCTGCCGTTCCAGGGGGATGATGCGTATGATGTTCAGGGCGAACCAGGCGAGCAGGCGGTTGCGGAAGAAGTAGTCCTTGGCGGCGACGGGCCGGAGGATGGGCAGAAAGCGGTTGGGGAAGAGAGTCATCAAGACGAGCGTGTCCAGGTGGCTGTTGTGGTTGGAGACGAGGATCGCCGGTCCTTGGGCCGGCAGCCGTTCTCGATGCCGGACATTGAGCCCCAACACGATCAGGATCAGAGGGCGAACCACGATGAGAAAGAACAGCTGCTGCAGCACCAGGCGCCTCAATAGTGGAGATAGTAAATATAGTGAAAGAACAAGGGCGCAGTGAACGTCAGGCTGTCGATTCGGTCCAGGATACCGCCATGCCCCGGAAGCAGATTTCCGCTATCTTTGACTCCGATGTCGCGTTTCAAGGCTGACATTGTGACGTCGCCGATAAAGCCTGAGCATCCGATCAGCACACCTGCGCACAACGATTCCGGGAGGCTCAGCGGTGTCAGGTGCGGCGCCAATATGGCTGCCAGGGTCGTCGTCGTCGCGAGCCCGCCAAGGAATCCTTCCCAGGTTTTGTTCGGACTGACCTTCGGAATAATCTTGAGACGTCCGGTGAGTTTGCCCCATACGTATTGAGCGACATCATTGAATTGGGTCAGAAAGATGAGATACAGAACCAACCCCGCGCCGCCGGCCACGGGGTTCTGCTCCTCGGCCAGCACGAGAAAGAACGCGGCATGGCTGATGCTGAACACCATGACCATGAGGCCCCAATGCAGCGTGCCCGCGGCACGCAGAAAGTCCTTCGTTTCACCGATGATGACCATCCGCATCGGTAAGAAGAGAAATAGAAAGACAGGAATGAAGATGATGAACATGCCATACCATTCGAGATGGACCCAGTAATACTGGATCGGAATGGCGGCATAGGCCCAGAACAGCACGCGGCGATCGGCGCGTCTTGTCGAAATCAGCGAGAAGTATTCTTTTAAGGCCAGAAAGCTGACGAAGGCAAAAAAGATGATTGAGGTCGTGCGGCTCAGGAGGATCGCGATGGAAAACACCCCGACCATGATCCACCAGGAATTGATGCGTTGAGCCAGTTCAGTGTACGAGCGTTCAGGATGCAGCCGTCGGAGGGTCATGACAACGGCAGATGCGAAAACAAGCACGCCGACGATGCCGCCGAACCCGTACAGCACAGGAGGATGCAGGTGCGAGAACATCAGGAGGCCTCCGCGAGGGCCAGGCGGGACCGGTTCATAATCGTGACCGCAGACAATAATATTCCCATGCTTAACAAGGCTGTGCACCACAAGCCGGATGGCACGCCCAATCCCAGCAGCAACGTGATAAGTCCGAAGAGAAACGCCCGGTCGCTCTTTCCCATCGGGCCGGCGTAGTTGCGGGCTGCGCCGATCTGAACGGCGACGATTCCGGCCATTTCCACGATGATGCCGAGCGTCGTGAAACTCACCACGAGCAGGGCGTCAAGTCCCGATACCAGTGCCAGCGGCAAATAGAGCGCGGCATCCGAAACCACATCGCCCAGTTCGTTCAGTACCGCGCCAAGGCGACTCTTCATGTTGTGCTCGCGCGCCAGCATGCCATCAATCGCATTGAGGGCCATGCGTACAAACAAGGCCAGCGGGACCAGCAGAAGGATGGACGGCTCGTGGGGTTTCCAGATAATGATGCCGCCGACGAAGGATGAAAGGGCGAGCGCAGCCAGGGTCACTTGGTTGGCCGTGATACGCGCTGAGGCCAATCCGTGCGTGAGCGGCCGGAGGAGATTCTGAAAGGCCGGTTTCAGATCGTAGATGCTGGGCATGATGAAACGAGTATCCCTGCTTGACGGTGCAAGCCTAGCAGGTTGCTTCGTAATACCAAGCTAAATCGCGCTTCTATGGACGCTGCGAGCCGTCCGGCAAGGAGGCCCAGTGAACGTGGCGGTGGATCAGGGAGTTTTCTGTCATGAGTCAATGGTCATTGGTCGATCGTCATTGGCCGACCGTGAGCTACTAGTTTCTCAATTGATCTGGTTTGTCTGGTTTATTTGGTTGGTCGGAACAAATCTTTTTGAACGAGTACACCAAAGAAACAAGACAAACAAAATAAACCAAATAAACCAAATGAACGAGGAATTGTTTCACGCTTCACGCGAAGCGAGCCGTTCCATCGCGATTCTTTTTATGCCGCGCAGGTCGAGTTTCCCGGTGCCGAGCACCGGCAGGGCTTCGACTTTGACGAATTGGTTTCGTCCGGGGATGAACAGGTTCGGCAATCCCTGTTCTGTAAGCTTGCTCAGAATATCCGGGAGGCGGGATTCGTCGAGCGTGTACAAGACCGCCAGGCGTTCGCCTTTTTTCTCGTCCGGAATGCCGGTCACAGCGAAGACTTGCATCTCGGCTCCGGCGGCCTGTTGTAGCGCCTCCTCGACCTTGCCGTGAGGGACCATTTCGCCGCCGATCTTGGAGAATCGGGACAGCCGGTCGGTGATAGTCAAGAACCCGTCTTCATCCAACTTGGCAATGTCGCCCGTAATGTACCAGCCATCGCGGATAGCGCTGGCCGTCAGGTCTTCGCGTCCCAGGTATCCCTGCATCACGTTGGGACCTTTGACCAGCAGCATGCCGGGGGTGTCGGCAGGCAATGGGGCGAAGCTGTCCGGGTCGACGATTTGCACGGATACGCCCGGCAGCGGTTGGCCCACAGTCCCTCTCCGCGAAGCGGGTTGGAAGAATCCGGCAGCCCGGAAGTCCGGACAGTTGACGGCGATAACGGGGGCGCATTCGGTGACGCCGTATCCTTCGACCGGTGCGATGCCGAAATGATCTTCAAAGGCCTGTGCGAGCCGGGCCGGAAGCTTCTCAGCCCCGGTTACTACCACGCGCAGCGAGCTGAATTGTTCCGGGGTGCAACGGCGTTGATAGAGTTGGAGAAACGTCGGTGTCGTGACCAGAAAGGTGAGGCGATAGCGCTGAACCAAGTCGCCGATGGCGGTCGCATCCAGGGGCGAGGGATGAAATACGATGCTCTGTCCATTCAACGTCACCAGCCAGAAGACGAGATAGCCGAACGAATGAAAAAACGGGAGAATGCCGAGCACCCGCTCATCCTGGTAGAGATGGAGGACCTGGCTCGCACCCTGCACATTGGCATCCACATTGAAATGGGAGAGCATCACGCCCTTAGGGTCCCCGGTGCTCCCGCTGCTGAAAATAATGGTGGCGAGATCGTCCATAGTCAGCGGCTGCGTCTGGCCGCAGGCCCGTTCGATCACCCGGGTGGGGGCGCAGAAGGCCAGGAGAGCGGCGGTGAGTTTTTGCCCTGTGCCGATGGCACGGGCGACATCTTCCAGCCACACGATCAACGGTCCCTCAGGCAACTCGAGCTTGGCCTTCTCGACAAACGTTCGGCTGGTGACGATTGTGCGAAGGCCGGCAAGTCTCACGGCGGCTTCGAGTCCTGATTTGCCCACGGTATAGTTCAAATTCACGCTGGTTTTACCGCAGAGCAGCGCAGCGACATTGAGCAAGGCGCCGGCTACGGTCGGCGGGAGGAGGATGCCGACGTGACGTTGATCGTCCCAATGCCGGCGAAGCGTTCTCGCGAGGACGATGGAGCCGATCAGGGCTTGGAGCGATGACACGTGCGGCCGGGTCTGGTCCGCCATGGCAAAGCGGAAGGGGTGCCGCCTCGCCGCATCGGCAGAGTGGGATGAGGGCTTGTGCGAAGGGTAATGGATTTCTCGCGAGCCGCTGCGTGATAGCTCTCTGCTATTTCTTCGGCCAGCTCAAGCAGCGGAACCGGGGCGAGATTCAATTCCATCCGGCCTGCTTCGATTTTGGAGAGATCCAAGAGCTCATTGATCATCCGTGTCAATCGATCGATGTTGTGCTTGACCCGCTCCAGCGAACGCGATTGTTTTTCGGTCAGCGCGCCGGCGAGGCCGTCCAACAGGTTTTCCACATATCCTTTGATCGAAGTCATAGGCGTCCGCAACTCGTGCGATACCACGGACACGAACGCCGACTTGAGGCGATCCAACTCTTTCAATTTGTCGTTGGCGGTTTGCAGTTCGCTGGTCCGCTGTTGGACCCGCTGTTCCAGTGTCCGGTTGAGTTGTTCGAGCTCCCGGTACGCCTGCGTCACCGCATGATCCCGATCTTTGAGCGATTCGGTCATCTGGCGAAAGACCATCGTCAATTGGCCCACTTCGTCATGCGTCGTCGGCGAGACCGATGCCGTCAAATCGCCGCCTGCCACCTGCTCGGCGACTCCGACCAGGCTTTTCAGCGGAGTCGTGATCCGACGTGTCAGCAGCACGGCTGCCAAGATGCCGCTGAAGATGACGGCGATCGTGATGAGGACGACGTTGCCGACGGTCCGGTTCAGGGATTGATTCATCTTTTCCCCGGTCAAGCCGATCCTGACGACGCCGTAGAGCCGGGCGGGTGATTCGGGCTGCGGATCTTCCGTTTCCAAGGACAGCAGGGGAAACGGAGCCTTGTTCTCGCTTCCGCGTCCAACCGGTACGGCAAAGTCGTAAACCGGCTCGCGCCTTCCACCGGCTTCGGCGATAAATGGCGTGATGGTCGTCTCAGTCGAGCCTGTTCTAAAGAGTGATGTGGTGAGTGCCTGATCCGGATAGATCCCGCGCTTGCTCTTGACGGCCAATGGTTTGCCGTCGGGTCCGGTGAATACGACGTAGACGCTTTCTTCCACTTCCATGACCCCGTTGATCAGCTGTTCAAGTAGCACCCGGTCTTTGGCGACGAGGCCATACCGGGCGTTGTAGGCCAGGTTTTTGACCAGAATGCTGCCGGTGCCGATCAGCGAACGGGTCATGGAGTCGGACTGCTGCGTGATGAAGTACCAGCTGAGGCCGGAACAGACCGCGATAATGACCAGGCTGACGAAGAGGACGAATTTCGTTCTCAGGCTGATGAAAGTCGAGAGACGAACTGGTTCGCGGAGGTGTGTCAGGTCAGTCACAATCAGTACACCTCCTCCGCCAGGCTCAGGACGTTCGGGGGGATCGTGATCCCAAGATAGTCGGCGGTTCCCTGATTCAGCGCCATCCGGTGCTTAGGCAGAAACATTTTGGAAGAGGGGACCGATGTGCCGGCGAGGATCGACTGTGCCAGATGGGCCGCCCCTCGTCCGACATCGGCGGAATCGATCCAAAAACTCATCAACGCGCCTTTGCGCACGAATTCCGGATCGAACCCGATGACAGGCACATGCCGTTCAAATGCGGCGGACAACAGAAAGGAGAAAGACTCTTCGGTCAAGACCGTGCTGTCTGAGGTCAGCCAGAGCGCGTCGACTTCGGAGAGGAGTTCCCGCAAGGCCATAGGGACTTGCTCCTCGGTTCTTACCTGCCGGTCGGAGTGGACCAGGGATCTCCTGCATTGGACGTCCCTTACAGCTTGAGCGTCAGCCAGGCCATCACGCGCCTTTCTATCAGATCGCCGAGAGGGTGTTCCCTATGGCCGTCGTCCAGCGCATTGAAAACCGATACGGCGGCTTCGGCCGACCGTCTGGCGCCGGCAGCTGTGTCTTGTTCCCAAAAGCGATAGCCGGCGCGGAAGTTGAGTAGTGTGTAGTCGCTGACTCGCGTCCCTGGGGAAACTCCAAAGATATCGAATGACTGGGCCAGTGGGTATGTTGCCGGCCCGATGTAATGGAGGACGACCTCACCGCTGATACCGTTGTCCCATTCGCCTCGCAATCCGGCGTTGACTTTTGACTGGGGTGCGCCGCGCCGACCGAGTCCCGTGATATTTCTCTCGATTTCCTGGAAGGAGTAATTGGCAAAACTGGTCAGCCAGGAGGCGGCTTGAAATTCGACGCCGGCTTCTCCTCCGTAAATTTCCACCCTCCCGGTATTCGAAGTAACGGTCAGGGTCGGGCTTGACTCAAGGCTGATGAGGTCCGAGGTGCGGTTATAAAACAGGTCTGCTCTGACTCTGATGCGGTGGCGATAGAACCATCCTTGATAGCCAAGCTCATAGGAGACAATCTTCTCAGGATGAAGAGTTCCTGATCCGAGGATGGGATTGGTGACAGGAAAGAGTGGGTTGGGAACGAGGGGGGTGATGCGGGCGTTTTCATACGTTTCGAATAAGGTTGGAGGACGATAGGCAACAGAGGCTTGCGCGCGCAGCGTGTGTCCGGGAATCGGGGTGTACAGGACGGCGAGACGCGGACTGTAGGTGGGATTGATTTGGGTATGAAGATCGTATCGCAATCCCCCGATCACGTTGACCGAAGGAAGAATAGACCACTCGCCTTGGACGTACATACCCAGCCGGTTTTCTTGTCCAAAGCTGGAAATGCAGTTGCACGAAAACGTGTTGTGACGGTAGTTGAGGCCATAGGTCAATTGCGCCGATTCGCTGACCTTAATGGAGTGTTGGCCTTCGACATTGTAGGTATTGCCTGAGAAATTCATATCCGACCGTCCTGCTGGATCCGTGACCGTGACGAACCGTTGTAAGAGAGGGTGGGCGGAGGCATCCACATCCGCGAAAAAGCCGTTCCAGTAGGTGCGGAGGAAGAACCCCTGATTTTCATACGAGAGGTTTGCGTATGGCAGTTTGACACCGGAGGTCAGGAGGGAACTGCCGGAGCCGACCAGCGGTCCGTCGTGGGGATCCATATAGACGAGACCGCCTGAAACAGATGCCTTCGATTGGCCTGACAGCGCATATTCGGTTTGGCTGTTGAATTTATAGGAGCGAAAGGCCGCCGCATCGCGCGCTCGCCATTGATGATTCTGCTCATAGCCTCCAGAGACGCGGTACTTGAAATTCCCTTCGGACCCGGCATGCACGGCCGAGGTTGAGACGGTGCCGACCTCCCCGCCGCCTACTTGCAACGTGGTTCCTTCCATTTCTTTCGGCGACTTGGTGATGATGTTCACGACCCCGTCGAACGCATTAAAGCCGTACAGCGCAGCCACAGGCCCCTTGATCACTTCGATCTGCTTGATTTCCGGGAGCGTAACGGGAAGCCCTTTCCAAAAGACGAACCCCTGCACATCGATGTACACGGAGCGGCCGTCGACCAACACGAGCATCTTGTTGGCGAACAGTTGGTTGTTGCCGCGTACACTGACGTTGAAGTCCGCTCCGGTCACCTGCATGACGTCAAGGCCGGGAATGCGGCGCAAGATAGTCGGGACATCGGGGGCGCCCGATTGACGGATGTCCTCGGCGGTAATGACGTAGACATTGGAAGGCGCTTGGGAAATGGGTTGCTCCCGGCGGATTGCCGTGCTGACGGTTTCTTCCTCAATCAATGAAAACACATGGGGGGCGTCCTTCGACTCATGGGCCGGTTCCGGAGCGGCAGCGGCAGGCGTTGAGAAAAACACCA
>JABMDG010000002.1:6288-12753 GCA_015904045.1 Nitrospira sp. | reverse complement strand
CCTTGGGCAGCTCCTTCACCGAGCCCTTCGGAGTGAAGACATAGACAACGTCATGGAAGAGCTCCAGTTTGACCGAATCCATGAATTGCCGGTTATCCGGCAGATCCTTCTGCCACTCGACGAACTGCCTTAACCAGCCGAAGGCCTTGCTGTCCTTGTCATCGACTCGCCCTTGCTCTTTGTACTTCCAATGGGCCGCAATTCCATACTCGGCCACCCGATGCATATCTTCCGTGCGGATCTGAAATTCGACATGCTCCCCCTTCGGCCCTACGACGGTCGTATGGAGCGACTGATAGAGATTGGACTTGGGAATCGCAATGTAATCCTTGAACCGGCCTGGCAGCGGACGCCACAAGGAGTGGATCACGCCGAGCGTGGCGTAACAATTCATTTTGCTATCGGTGATGATTCGCAGCGCCGTAAGGTCGAACACCTCGTCGAACGAAATCGACTGTTTGTTCATTTTCTGATAGACGCCGTACAGATGCTTCGGCCGGCCATAGACCGTTCCGACCAATCCGTTGTCGTCCAACGCCTTTTGCACAAGCGTGGTCACTTCTTGAATATACTGTTGCCGGTCCTCGTCCCGTTTCGCCACGCTGACGCGCAGCATTTCATAGACATCCGGCTTCAGGTGTTTCAGACAGAGATCTTCCAGTTCGTTCTTGACCCAGCCGATCCCGATGCGATTGGCCAGAGGGGCGTAAATCTCCAGTGTTTCCTGCGAAATTTCCTGCCGCTTCCGCTCATCGAGGTGCTCCAGTGTCCGCATGTTATGCAACCGATCAGCAAGCTTGATGATCACGACGCGGATATCGTCCGCCATCGAGAGCACCATTTTTCGGAAATTCTCCGCCTGTTTTTCCTCCGAGCTTCTGAAGGTAATTTTTCCAATCTTGGTGACGCCGTCGACCAAGTGGACCACTTCTTTCCCAAACTCCCGTTCAAGTTCCTCGACCGTCGCCACCGTATCTTCCAAGGTATCGTGGAGCAATCCGGCCACGACCGCCGTCACGTCGGTTTTCAACAACGTCAGCACCCCGGCCACCGCCACAGGATGCTGTACATAGGGTTCTCCGGAACGCCGCGTCTGGCCTTCGTGCGCCTTGGCGGAAAACTCATAGGCCTTGCGGATCACACTGAGATCCGTGTCCGGTTGATAGTTCCGAACCCGCGTCAAGAGCTGCTCGATATCGGTAACCGTTTCGTACACCATACACCCTACTCGGACACCGCGGGGCGAATGTCGCGAATGCGCAATTGAATCCGATCGTAGCCGTTCCAATGATTCATTTCAGGCGTAAACGCCACATCCACGGGCGTTCGAATCGAGAGGCCCTGGGCTTCGAGCGATTTCATGCCGAACCCAATCCCGTCGAAGGCGAGTGACCGCCCTTGGCGGAGCGTCATCTTGAGATGCTTCTCCCCGACCACGCGTGCAGTCATAATCTCCAGCCGCCTTCCCGCGAACATCGGTTCCGGATTGCCAGCCCCGAACGGATGCAGCGTGCCGATTTCCTGAAGCAGGCGGTGGGTGACCTCTTCCAATCTGACTTCAGAATCGACGTGCAAGGCGGGCGCAGACCGGGCCTCCCTGGCCCATTGGCTCGCCAGCGCCGAAAAACGTTCTGCGAATTCCGGCAACCGATCTTCAGAAATCGTCACCCCCGCCGCGCTGGGGTGGCCACCGAATGCCACGACGAATTCACGACACGCGGCGATCCCTTGATAGAGATCAAATCCAGGAACGGTGCGGGCCGAGCCCTTACCGATTCCTTGCTCATTGACGGCAATCACGACGGCAGGCCGGTGAAATCGTTCGACGAGCCTCGCCGCGACGATCCCTACCACACCCAGATGCCAGTGGCGGGACGCAAGGACGATCGCACCGGGGAGCTTGTCCTCATTCACCTGCGCCAAGGCCTCCCGCATGATCTCCGATTCGAGTCGCTGTCGGGTTCGATTCAACTGGTCCAGCTCCTCAGCCAATTGTTTCGCCTCCGCCTCAGAGTCCGTCGTGAGCAACTGGACCCCTTTGACCGCATGTTCCAGACGGCCGGCCGCATTCAACCTGGGCGCCAGCTTGAAGGCGATCGTTTCCGCCGTGCACGCCGCCGTCACGCCGGATACCTGCTTCAAGGCTCTGATGCCACACCGGGCTCCGCGCGTAATCTGTGCCAACCCTTCACGCACAAAGATACGGTTCTCATCTGTGAGCGGCACGACATCGGCAATGGTGGAGAGCGCGACCAGATCCAAGAGCGACTCCAGCGGCAGTTCCCCGGCCCCGTACTTCGTCGCGTAGGCGCCAGCCACCTTGTACGCCAGCCCGCCCGAGCACAAGCCGCGAAACGGATACTCAGCCCCCCGCCGATGGGGATTCATCACGGCCAGAGCCGGAGGCATTGTCTCGTCGGTTTGGTGATGGTCCGTGACGATGACCTCGATCCCAAGCTGATTGGCCAGAGCAATCTCGCGGTGCGACGTGGTGCCGCAATCCGACGTCACCAGCAGCGACACTCCCTCGGACGCGAGCGTGCGGATTGCGCCTTCGTTGAGTCCATAACCCTCCCGAACACGATGCGGTACATACACGCAGGCATTGGCACCGAGTGCCCGAAAGAACGAGAGGTAGATACTGGTCGCCGACATACCGTCCACGTCATAATCGCCGTAAAAGCAGATGCGTTCCCGGTCAATCAGCGCCCGATGCAGCCGATCGACAGCTCGTTCCATGTCCGGAATTAAAAAAGGATCGTGCGGCTTGCCAGGGGTCATCCACGCGGCCGCCTGGTCGAGCGTGGTCACGCCACGCGCGAGCAGCAACGACGCCGTTGCGGATGAAATCGACAAGGCTTGCGCAAAAGCTGCCCGTTGGACAGGATCGATCTCTCGAAACACCCAGAGCCTAGAGCTCATCCTTGCCTCACCGTGGGCTGTAACCGATGGCACCACCGACTCGTTGGGATTTGAGCGGATGGTAATGGCTCTCCTCCCCTTTGTCAAACCGCCCGCGGAAAGCATGAGAGACTGAAAACAGAGGGAAATCGGGAACAATCCTGGCTTCTGGACACGGGAAGGGAACGATGAACGAGAGGAGCGAACGGAACAACGGAAGGGGAAGGGGCAGGCGGGCAGCCCGCTACTCCCCTCCCTTTTGGACGTAGTTTTTTACGAATTCTTCGGCATTCTTTTCCAGCACATCGTCGATTTCATCGACGAGCTTGTCGATATCTTCCTTGAGCTTCTTCCCGGCCTCAACGACCTTGGGATTCGCTTTGACCTCATCCTTAGCCTGGGGCTCCCGTTTCGGTTCTTGTTTCCGCTCTTGTTTTTCCATTCGAGCACCTCCCCTGGATCAGGGACCGTGTTGTGGTTCACTCACCGGCACGACGGCACAGACTCACCTTACCCCACGCCACCAAAACCCGTCAAGGCAAGGGCTAAAACGAGAAGCGCCGTCCGGATTAAGTCCGAACGGCGCTTCACACGTCACGAACGATGTCTATCGATGATGCTATCTCACGATCAATGACACGATCAACAGCGCGACGATGTTGATGACCTTAATCATCGGATTCACTGCCGGCCCGGCCGTATCCTTATAGGGGTCGCCGACCGTGTCACCGGTGACCGCGGCTTTGTGCGTGTCGGTCCCTTTCAGGCCCTGCTCCTCGATGAACTTCTTCGCATTGTCCCAGGCGCCGCCGCCGCTCGTCATCGAAATCGCGACGAACAGCCCCGTCACAATGCTGCCGACCAGCACACCACCGAGCGCCTGCGGCCCGAGAACCAGCCCGACGATCACGGGCGAGATTACCGGAATCAGCCCGGGAACCATCATTTTCAAGCCACCCGCTTCACCGACAGCTCGCATACAGAGCGCGCCGAAGATAAACGGCAGCATACCGCCCAAAAACAATCCAACCAGCACCTTGGGATTGGACAGATCAAACGCCGCCAACGCAGGATTATGCGCCGCAACCTCACGGGAATATTCCGCAAACAGCACCACCGCCGCCAACCCGGCTGAGCCGATCGCATAGCCCTTCGTCACCGCTTTGGTCGTGTTGCCGACCGCGTCGAGCGGATCAGTGATGTCGCGCACCGCTTTGCCTAAGTGTGACATTTCGGCAATACCACCGGCATTGTCAGTGATGGGGCCGAACGCGTCGATCGCCACCACGATGCCGGCCATCGAGAGCATCGACACCGCCGCCACGGCGACACCGTAGAGACCACCGGAGTCCGCTCCGCCGCAAATCCAGAAACTCCCGAGAATGGCCGCTGCAATCACCACCACCGGCGCCGCCGTCGCCTGCATGCCGACCGCCAAACCCGCGATGATATTCGTCGCATGACCGGTTTCACTGGCCTTGGCGATATACTTCACCGGCTCGTAATTCTTCGACGTGTAGTAGTCGGTAATGAACACCAGAGCCAAGGTCACGATCAATCCAATCAACGCCGCCGCGTAGTAGCTCATGCCGCTGACTCCGCCGACGCCGTCCATAATCTTCGACGTAATGGGAAAGAACGCCAGGGCTGCGATGCCGCCGGCCACGAACAGGCCCTTGTACAAGGCCGTCATGATCTCACCGCCCTCACTCACTTTCACGAACAAGATTCCGATAATCGTCGCGAAGATCGTCACACCGCCCAGCGCGAGCGGATACAGAATCGGCGCCGTGGCCCCCTTGAACATCGTAAAGGCCAAGACCATCGCCGCGACCGTCGTCACCGCATAGGTTTCAAACAGGTCCGCGGCCATGCCGGCGCAATCGCCGACGTTGTCGCCGACGTTGTCCGCAATCACAGCCGGATTGCGAGGATCGTCTTCAGGAATGCCGGCCTCTACTTTTCCCACCAGATCCGCGCCCACGTCCGCCGCCTTGGTATAGATACCGCCGCCGACACGAGCGAAGACCGAGATCAAACTGCCGCCGAATCCGAGACTCAGCAAGGCATGAATGGCTTTCTCTTGCCCGGCCACCGATTGTGCAATCATATAGAAGGTCGTGATCGCCAACAGTCCCAGACCGATCAGCAACAGACCGGTCACCGCGCCCCCTCGAAACGCAACGGTCAGGGCGGCATTCATGCCGTCATGGGCCGCTTGAGCGGTCCGCACGTTCGCGCGCACCGCGATGATCATGCCCACATAGCCGGCGATTGACGAGGCTCCCGCGCCGACCAGAAATCCGATCGCCGTCAACAGGCCAAATTTGTCGGAGGCCGCCCCAGCCCCCCAGAGCACCACGAACAGCACAGCCGCCACCATCCCCACCGTCCGATACTGCCGATTCATGTAGGCGCTGGCGCCCTCCTGAATAGCCTTGGCAATTTCCTGCATCTTTGCGTTGCCGGCGTTCAGTTTGAACACCCACATGGCCAGATAGAGGCCATAGGCAATTCCGGCCACGGCCGCGATCAACGCAAACATCACAATCGCTGAATCACTCACGGGATACCCTCCTGGTGGATAAACGCACTCTTTATGTCACACGGCTGCCCGTGGCTTCAACCCATCCAAAGTACATGAGGCAAGTGGGGAAACCGTCTGGCGCGTAGGAGCAGCGAGCGGCTAACTATTGGAAAAGCCGCGCCATTCTATACAGATGGGCTTGGAGGATCAAGATGAAAGATGAGGGTGGGCAATAGCAGCATTCACATGGAACGATCACGACAAACCGGCACATTATGTTTACGCCGCCGACCGACTTTGTTATAGTCCGCGGAGCGCGGAGCGACGGATGGGACTGGAACCGAATTATATCGTCATCGACGGCCAGAATTTCAGCAAGGTGAAGCTGGCGCTGGACAATCACGTCTACAAAAACTGCCAGATCGATGACTGCGACCTCTATTATAGCGGCGGGCAATACGAACTACTGGATACCCACATTACCAATTCGCGCCTGATCCTCAACCACCCGGCCAAGGGCATCTACAACGCCCTGCAGATCTTCAAGATGAAATCGCCAGGCTCGCGCATCGTCTTCGAGTAAAGTCCGAAGGACATCGTCCGTGCCCTATTCCTACGACTACACCAGCCAGGCAGCCGGTGAGAGCGCTGCCCGACGATACTTCCGCTCCTTGAAGATGACGCTCACCCGCTGCGTCAGGACCAAGACTTTCCGATTCGGCGGCAGGGAATACGACTACCTGTACCACCCCTACAACAGAACCTGGAAGAACGAGCGCGGCGTCGAAATCCCGATCTTTCGTGAACTGCTGCTGCAACACGAGGGCAAGCGGGTCCTCGAAGTCGGCAACGTCCTGTCGCACTATTTTCCCATTCAGCATGACGTGGTCGACAAGTACGAGGTCAGCCCGGGCGTCATCAACAAGGATATCGTCGGGTTTCTCCCCCAGCAGACATACCACCTCATCGTCAGTATCTCGACGTTGGAGCATGTCGGATGGGACGAACAACCGCAGGAACCGGCCAAGCTGCTGCAG
>JABMDG010000002.1:4460-6188 GCA_015904045.1 Nitrospira sp. | reverse complement strand
AGTGCCGCTCATGGCACTGCTTGCAATCCTCCGAGCGGATGAACACGTTTTCGATTTCGTCTACCCAATCAGGCCGTACCTGATCCTCAGGCCGCTGCGCCATCGCCCCAACAGGGAACAGGCCACTCAGCCAGACGAGCACGACAAGACAGAGTGCTGTCATCCTATGTCGTCGCCGCATCAGCACTCTGTTTTTCCCCTTCTCCTTACCCCTCACTCCTCACCCCTTACGCCTCACCCTTTACCAATCTTCATCAGTCCCGCTTGCAGCCGACAAAGTGGAAATTGACGCCCCACCCGACCGGATCGCCAGGATCAGCCGGTTCGTAGGTTCCGACGGTGAAATTGCATTCCTTCATGGCCTTCTTGATGGCCGATCCGAAATCCGCCATGGTGCGGATTTCACGCTTGTCGATTTCCTTGATGACCGAACGGACCTTGATGCCCGCATAGTCGGCCCGTGAATTACCGATTACCTCGAACACGGCGACACCCTGCGGACGCTCGAGCTTCAGTTCTTTCTGAATGTCTTCGTCCACGGCACCGACGACGATCCCGAATTCCTCACCGAGCCGGGCCGCTTCTTCTTCCGTCATCCCATCAGACTGCGCCGCAGCCTGGACGCCTCCGACGGCGGCGAAAAGAAACAGGCCCAACAACACCACACCAAACACCCTTCTTCCTCTCACGAAAGCTTCTCCTGCAACCGTGCTGCAGTGCTCGCCAATACATAGTCACTACGTCGCTCGTATCTCGTGAGGACAAGAGCGTATGGCTAATGGCGTATAGCACGTGATCGGATTAGCGCATCAGCCTGCTTCGTTTGTCCTCTGGTCTCATGCTATAAGCCATACGCCATAGGCTCTTTCGACCGAACGGCGCTTCACGAGGAACAAGCTGGCAGCCTGTTTCAGCATCCTGCTAGAGTTTGGCAACAGGATCGATGCTCAGCTGAAACCACGGCGCCACCGCCTTCTGTCCGTTGCGCTCTTTGTTCTCCCCGTTCCACACGGCGAAGGAAACGGTTTGCACTCGGCCGGGGATGAGTTTCGCTTCGTTCTCTTGTTCCTCGCTCACGAGGGGACGCTGCATGACGACATGCCAGACTCCATCCTTCCACAAGGCCTTTCCCTGCACCCGGCCTTGCTTCTCTTTCGTCGTCAGCGTGCTGAAGCCACCGCCGATCAGATCTTCCACCGAGGAGATCCGGCGCGGAATGACTTCGAATGTCCGCACGCCGCCCTCTTTCTTCTCGGAACTCCGCGAAGCCCGCCGGTCGATGTCGCTTTGCCAATCCGCTTTCCAATGCCAGATGTTGATGTAGTGGTCCAATTGCCCCATGCAGAAAAATGCCGGCGCATCGCCAAGGGGAAGACCGATCGCGACCCCGTCCCGGAACGTGCCCGGCGTCAGCCGATCGTTCTTGGTGTTGTCCTGCCACTCAAGAAGAAACGCAATGTCGTTGCCATTATGAAGCGACCGCACCACCAGCGCCCGCGCAGTCGGCTCCGGCCACACCGGACGCGTAATGACCTGGCCGCTCAATGGAATCGTCATGGGCGGGATCGCGCCCCACGCGGCGTCATCAGGCGCCTGGGGAAGTTCCCCCTCGACCCAATGCGATCGGATCGTCAGCCCTTCTGAACTGACAAGAGGAATTCCGAATCCACCGAGGATGCTGGCTGCCAGGAGAAGACCGGACAAACACAGGAAGAGGAGAGGGCGAGA
>JABMDG010000002.1:0-4360 GCA_015904045.1 Nitrospira sp. | reverse complement strand
CGTCAGCCCTTCTGAACTGACAAGAGGAATTCCGAATCCACCGAGGATGCTGGCTGCCAGGAGAAGACCGGACAAACACAGGAAGAGGAGAGGGCGAGATCGGCAGAAGTTCGTCATGCCCACCATGCAACGCTTTCGTGAACCGGGCGCGCGGCGATGCGGCCTACGCGAGCTTCAGCCGGCGTATTTTGTTTTCTCCGCGTTCGCAAATATAGAGATGCCCTTGCGAGTCCAGCGCCAGGCCGACCGGGGCATTCACGACCGCCTCGACTCCCAGCAACCCGTCACCATGCTTGAGCGTGCCGGCCGACTCCTTTGCGACGAACCGCGCTGCGCCGCACCCGCCCATATGCTTGTCTTCGTACCCGCTATCGCCGTTGCCCGCGACCGTCGTAATGATGCCGGTGCCGGCATCCACCTTGCGCACCCGGTGGTTCATGGTATCGGACACATACAGATTATCCTCGCGGTCGAAGACGACTGCCTCCGGTGCATGCAACATGGCTCTGACAGCCGGTTTGTCGTCGCCGTCATAACCATACCGGCAGACGCCCGCGACGGTCGAAATCAGACCCGACTGCCGGTCGATCTTTCGCACACGGTTACTGCCTTTATCGACAAGATGCACATCGCCCTTGTTGTTCACCGCCAAGCCCACGACATCGTACAGACGCGCCTCCATGGCGGGCCGCCCGTCGTCCAGATACATCGACAGGTCCAGACCATCCGAACAGACCGGCATAAGCCATCCCTGATCGTCGCTGAAATCGATGCCGATCGCATCGCCTGACAACACCACGAGATTACGGGCGACCAGCGGCTGCTCGCGAGCCTCATCCTCGGCCGTCCAGGCTCCGGCGATCGTCGTGACCATGCCGGTCTTAGGATCATACCGCCTGACCTTATGGGCCTGTGTATCGGCGATATAGAGCACGCCGTCCCGATCGAACGCGATCGCGGCCGGCCAGGTCAGATTCACCTCCAGCGCAGGGCCATCTCCGTTAAACCCATGCTGTCCCGTGCCGACCACCGTCGTGATAAAGCCGGTCTCGTGATCGATCTTGCGAATCCGATTGCTTCCGGAATCGCAGATATACAAATTGTTCCGGGAATCAAACGCCAGACCCAACGGCAAATAGAGGCCGGCCTCACCGCAAGGGCCGTCGTCTCCGCAGTAGCAGGTTTCGCCGATGCCGGAAAAATTGTGGAGCGTGCCGGCCTGAAGATTGACGCGGCGGATGCGGTCCGAACCGGACTCCGCAAAATACAGCCACTGCTCGTCAACATCCAGCGCGACATCATGCGGGAGCGGAATCCCCGCTTTCACCGCTATCTTCCCGTCACCGGTGCTGCGCGCTTTTCCGTTTCCCGCAAAGGTTTCGATAAAGCCGCCGGCTAACTCTACTGCGGTACCCATAGATATCCCCTGCCTCTCCATGACTGACAACGCACGATCTGCTTACACGCGTGGAGCAGGCTGCGCAGCTGCTGCGGTCTGATTGGCTGAGACGGTCTGCGACGACGAGTCGGCCACGGCCTGGGGGGCCGTCGCCTGCTGTGCCGCCGCCTGGGCCTCGGCTTCGATGGCGTCCGCCTCGTGAAACTCGGCCTCGGCTTCGTCCGTCATGTTCTTCGTGGCATAGATAGTGCCGAGGTTCGAGTAATACATGGCCAGCGAGCGATTCATTTCCGCGCGCAAGCCTTCGGCCATTTCAATCGACTTCTTCACCTCCGCCAGCGCATCGTCAAGCCGCCCCTGGCTGAAATACAGCTCGCCGAGGCGGCAGCGCGCCTGGAAATCGTCCGGTTCGACCGCGAGCAATTTTTCGATCGCGGAGATTTCTTCTTCCGGCGAGAGTGGCTGATCGCCAGGATCCACTGCGGCAGCGCCAGGCTGCATCGGTTCCGACATCGGTGTTTGTGCGTCCATACGAATCTCGATTCCTGTGGTTCAATACCTGTCTACGCCTCTTCGGCGATCATCCGTTCCGGCGATCTCAGCAACGGGCTGTTGGCATCAAGCGACGACTCCGCGACGGGCGGCCTGACCCGGTCGAGCGTCAACAACATCACGCCGAGAATCACCATCAGCGTCAAATTGGAAAACATCAACGCGTATCCGGCGATGAACATGAGCCCTAGGCCATACCCGGCCAATCGCCCCATCATCAACAGCTTGATGACCGTATACGACCAACAGAGCAAGCCTCCGATGTAAATCGCAAAGGGAAGATAGAATGTATAGCCCATCCCGAACTGGAAAATCCAACCGATCCCCTGCGACGCCTGCCTGACCGCCGAGGCCAACGCCGGATTATACAGGTCCAGCACATAATCCGTGAAGATCAGCGCCGTGAAAATCGCGGCCGTCGTCGTCCAAAACCAGATCGCCCGATGCCGCTGCCGCCGGTTCTTCGTCCACAACGAGAGTCCCTGTCCGTACGCCGCGAAGACAAGAATGCTCGCCAATACCATAAGGGCTTCGCCGGCTCGATGAACTTCGTACACCAGCGGCGGAGCCGCCACTGTTCCGGACAACCCATAGATCGTCGACACGACCTGATAATACAGCCATCCGGATATTCCAAGGTAATAGGCTGCCACTAGAAAGCGCTGTGCAGGTTCCCGATGGGCAGTGAGGTACTCCGCCACGAACAAGGTGAGCGTCACCAGCGCCACACTGTTGTAGATAATGGCGCCCAGCATCCCCGGCTGTACGAACAGAAACGCGATGGTCAACAACAATAAGAGGGCGGCACTGGCGATCCCGGATTTGGCCAGCCGGCCGGTATCCTGCCCGATGCCCCGATTGACCATTGTCAACGTGAGGCTCAAGAACAACAGTACCGCGACAATATTCAGCAACCACGCGCCTACCTCCGTGAGGGTGGTGAACGTCGGCGTAATCCATGGATGCGTCCCCGCCAGCTTGCTCAGGTGCATGCCCAAACGAGACATCAGCCGATACAGCACCAGTTCCAAGAAGGACGCCAGCAAGACCAGCTTGATGGCATATTCGAACAAAAGACCGAAGTCCCCTACTTTTCCGGTCGGCCGGTCGCCTATCCCCGCAGCCTTGATCACAAACGAACCTCGCTACTTATAACCCGATCGGTTGAGGCGCCTGCACTGCCTCCTCCTTGGCTCTCGCAATATACAGCAGTCCATCAGCCATCGAGTAATTGAACGGCAACTCGCAAACCACTTCACTGATCCGCTCATAGACATGCTGATAAAGCGTCTCCGCTTGATCCGGTGTCATGCCGCCTTGCACCTCATAGAAGAATCCCAAGCTGAGATCCTCCGACGAGGGACGCATAATCCGCCTGATGCCGTACGCCGCCGGATCGCTCATGATCGGAGCTTCCTTCTCCAAGTCGAACAGGCAGGGCTGGCAGGAAAACCCGAATGACTCATGCAGCTTGGCGTTCTCAACGATGAAGTTCATCGTATCCAGCGCTTCCGGTTCCGTTTCCGTGGGGAACCCGACAATGATGTAGCAATGCACCGCAATCCCCAGATCAACGCAGTCGCTCGCGATGCGGCGGACCCATTCCTGCTTGATCCCCTTCTTCATCAGATCCATGACGCGCTGATTGAAGGACTCCAGGCCAAACACAATCTTCAAGCAGCCGGCATCGCGCATCGAGGCAAGCAGGTCGCGCGTGAGGTTCTTCTCGAACCGCATTTCGCAGGTCCATCTCACCTTAAGCTGTTTCTCGATGATCTGCTGGCAGAGCCGTTTCGTCGGCGCCAGGGCAAAGCACTCGTCGGTGAAGAAGAAATTCCTGGCGCCATACCGCTGTGAGAGCCACTCCAATTCATCGACTGTCCGCCCCGGATCCTTCTGCCTGAAGTTCTGGTGATCAAGTGTCAGCGCGCAAAATGCGCAGTCCTTGTAATAGCATCCGCGGGAGAACTGAATCGGCAACACCGGCTCCGGCGACAGGTATCGGTCGAGCGGAAAGCCATCGTAGTTCGGAGCAGGCAGCTGATTCACGTTTTCGGAATAGAAGGGCTGATTGACCGTGATCTTGCCGTCCTTCCGGTAAATCAGATTCGGCACTTTGCTGTAGTCTTTCTTATCGCCTTCGAAGACGACGATGTCGTCGGCCAATTCAAAGAGGTTGGGACAGCGGCGGACATTGTCGACGAGACGTGTGAAGATGCTCCCCCCGATCGTGACGTGGAGGTCCGGCGCCGTCTCCTTAATCAGCTTGCAGAGCGTCAGGCCGGGAATAATTTGCGAGGTCGCCGTGATGGACACGCCGATCAAATCCGGACGATCCTTGACGATCGAGGAAATGAACAGGTCGCGGAAGAGACTGCGGTAGGGATTCTGCGCGTCGTCTTGAATGAC
>JABMDG010000199.1 GCA_015904045.1 Nitrospira sp. | reverse complement strand
GGTCCGCCTCCGTAATCTTGTCCCATTTCGCTTTCAGCGGGACCTTGAGTTGAGCCCAGAATTGTCCGAACTGCTCCTGATTCATCATGTGCTCCTTGGTCAGTGGGTGAAAGCCTCCGTTTCACGCCGACCGACGCCCACACATGGACGAGCGGTGAGGCGGACACCGACGGAGACTCAGCGTAGAAGCGGCGGGGACCGGGGAATCAGACGCGCGGGAAATGAAGGGATGCGCGAGAGAATAGGACAGTCGGCGTGGCTTAATACGTTGTCTGCATCCTACAGGGCCCAGGAGGCCCCTGTCAATGGCGGGTCTTGATGAGGGACGGGGCTGAAGAAAGGAAATGGTGTCAGGAAGCAAATAGATCCGGACAGCACTACCCGAAAGAGGCATTGCCCCTCTTTCGCCGTGGGTGTACCGTTGCCGTCCTGACTAGTTCACCGGTCACCCTGCTGAACATGACAGACGCAAGATGTTGGATCGGGCAGTGGTCCAGACGAGGAACGTGGAGAGAGCAGGGAGGTTATGGCCGAAGCAGGTGTGACAGGGCCGGAGACCAACAGAAACACCACCGTGTCGAGATGTGCGCCAGATCCCCAACCTGAAAAGGAATGTGTCCGCAGGCAGGAGCAAGGAACGTGACGCCATCACCTGTCGGGAAGAGACCAGTTCCTTCCGTGAGGGGCCCCTTTCGTGCCGCCCTGTATTCCTTGGCGATTCTGCTTCTTCTAGGGCCTACAGGCTGCGCCATCAAGAAAGAGGGCTTCAAGATCGAAGAGCATGTCATCATGGTCAATGGATCGGGAGATCTCATTGATCCGCATGCCAATGTGGGAGCCCCCGATTCAAGCCAACATGTCCTGTTTACGCCATACCCCGAGTTGGGAAACCCGAACACATATTTCAATGATCTTTTCACGTCGATACATGAAAAGACACCACCAGGTACGGGAGGAAAGAGAAGGATCCTACTCTACGTGCATGGCGGCATGAATACAGCGCGTAGCTCGATCGAGCGCGCGACGAAATACAGTCAGGAGATCCTCGCCAGCGGGACGTATCCCATCTTCATCAACTGGGACTCCTCCCTGACATCCAGCTACCTTGATCATCTCCTCACCCTGCGACAAGGGCGAGTGGCCGAGGATTGGTGTTGCGGGGCCTGGAAAGAACTGGGCCGTTGGCGCCATACGGGTGCAAAGATAGCCGGATTCGCGGCCCAAGTCGTGACGACCCCTCCGTACCTTGCCCTGGATTTAGTACGAGGGACGATCCGTCTCCCCGTCGACATCTATGGTGTCTACGCAGAAATGATCAGCACCCATTGGCGACGCACACGTACGCAAGACGCAGAACAACCCTATGCCTGGCCAAACATGGACTGCAAGACAGTCTACACCGATCGCAAAGTAGGGATCACGCCGCGAGCCGATCGTCTCCTCTGCGAGTCTTCGACACTCACCCCTCACTCGTATCCCATTGTCCAGGGATTCGACAAGCGATCGGGGCTCGAGGTCGCCAAGCAGGTTGGGCTCACCATGCTGACGTTCCCTGTTCATATTGCATCGGGCCTCGTGATTGACGCTGCCGGCACAGGGTCATGGAGTGCCATGCATCGTCGCACCACGGTCATGTTCAATCGGGATGACGACCTATGGGCTCATGAACCGTATCGAAAGCCGACAGGCGGCATCGCTCTCTTCATGACCGAGTTCCGAGAGTGGCTGAAACGGAACGGAGGGAAGGAGAAATGGGAAGTCGTGCTGGTCGGCCATAGCATGGGGACCATCGTGGTCAATGAAATGGTCCGACAGTTCGGCGAGCCCCTGGAGTCAGAGCATCACCATGAGAAACCGTTGTTTGACAAGATTGTGTACATGGCAGCCGCCTGCTCCCTGCGGGATTACCTCAACACCATCCCACATTATCTGGAAGAGTATGAAGGCCCAACCATGTACCACCTGATGCTGCAGGACAATGCCGAAGCCGCTGAA
>JABMDG010000198.1 GCA_015904045.1 Nitrospira sp. | reverse complement strand
CGTCAGCTATCGCCTGAACGCCGTGATGCGAGTGCTCACGGTCATCACCACGATCTTCATGCCGCTGAGTTTTATTGCGAGCATCTATGGCATGAACTTCGAGCACATGCCGGAACTGAAGTGGGAATGGGGCTACCCGGTTGTGCTGGGCGCAATGGGCCTGGTGGCGGCGGGCATGCTGATCGGCTTCCGGCGGCGCAAGTGGCTGTAGATCGAAGACGCGTGTTCTACTCTTGTTGGACTTCCACGCGATCGACGAAGTAGGTCGTCTCGCCGAAGCAGGTGGTCGGGAGGTAGCGGTACTCCTTGTAATGCAGAATGACGCGCTTGCCGAGAACGCGTGACAGTTCGTCGGCGACGCGGTCGTCCCACACGGTGAATCCCCACAGGACGGGCGCCACGCCGGGAACCGTCGTCATGGCCAATTCGCCTTCGTGTGTCTTGCACACCCAGCCTTTCCTCGAAAATTTCTGGATGTACCCGGCGCGATTTCCGTCAGAATAGGTCCAATTGAACGCCGCGGTGAGATAGGCTGCGGCCAGGAGGACGGCTACGGTTATGACCCACTTCATCGTCGATCCCTACCGAGTTACCGGAGATCCGCAAAGAGCCATGGGGCTTCCGCTTTCCGGCCTTGCTCATAGGCGGTGATCGCGGCCTCGTGCTGCAGCGTGAGGCCGATCGAGTCCAGCCCGCGGTACAGGCAATCTTTGCGGAAGGGATCGATCTCGAATCGATACGCCGTTCCCCTCGGAGTCGTGACCGTTTGCTGACCGAGATCCACCGTGAGTGTATACCCCATAGTGCCGGCGGCCTCGCTCAAGAGGGACAGCACCTCGTCCCCCTTCAGCACCACCGGCAAGATCCCGTTCTGGAAACAGTTGTTGTAGAAAATGTCGGCAAAACTCGGCGCGATCACGCACCGGAACCCTTGATCGAGCAATGCCCAGGGTGCATGCTCGCGGGACGACCCGCAGCCGAAATTGTCTCGGGTCAACAAGATCGTAGCGCCCTGATAGCGGGCTTGATTCAAGAAAAAATCAGGATCGGGCGAGCCGTCTTTTCTCTTCCGCCAATCGAAAAACAGGCCGTCACGGAGGCCGGTCCGCTTGATCGTCTTCAGAAACTGTTTCGGAATGATCTGGTCCGTATCGACGTTTACGCGATCAAGCGGCGCGACGAGACCGGTCAGTTGTGTGAAGGCTTGCATACCGGTTACCCCCACGTCCTGATATCGACGAAATGCCCTTCGACCGCGGCGGCCACCGCCATGGCAGGTGACACGAGATGGGTCCGGCCGCCGGCTCCCTGACGCCCCTCAAAATTTCGATTACTGGTGGAGGCGCAGCGCTCACCCGGTTGGAGCACGTCCGCATTCATCGCCAGACACATGCTGCAGCCGGCCTCGCGCCATTCGAATCCGGCCTCGCGGAAGACCCGGTCGAGCCCTTCGGCCTCGGCTTGCTGCTTGACGAGTCCCGATCCAGGGACCACCATGGCATGCACCGTCTTGGCCACTTTCTTTCCCTTGGCAAACGCGGCGGCAATTCGGAGATCCTCGATTCTTGAGTTCGTGCAAGAGCCGATAAAGACCTTGTCGATTGTGATCTCCGTAATCGGCATATTGGGAGTCAGGCCCATATATTCCAAGGCCCGCTCCGTCGCATGTCTCGTCTTTTCGTCAGGCATGCCCTTCGGATCCGGCACCCGTTGATCCACGCCGGCCACCATGCCGGGGCTCGTGCCCCAACTGACTTGCGGGGCGATGTCTTCCGCCCGCAGGGTGACAGTCATGTCGTACTTGGCGTTCGCATCGGTCTTCAGCTGCTGCCAGCTGTTTACCGCCTGCTTGAGAAGGTCGCCCCTCGGCGCAAGCGGCCGACCAGTGATGTACGCGATGGTCTTGTCATCCGGGGCCACCATTCCGGCGCGGGCGCCGCCCTCGATCGACATATTGCAAAGGGTCATGCGGCCTTCCATGCTCAAGGCGCGAATGGCTACACCGGTGTATTCGATGACGTACCCCGTACCCCCGGCGGTGCCGATTTTTCCGATGACGGCGAGGATGATGTCCTTGGCCGAACAGCGGTCCGCCAGGGTGCCGTCGACGCGGATTTCCATCGTCTTGGGCCGCTTTTGCACCAAACATTGCGTGGCGAGCACATGCTCCACTTCGCTGGTGCCAATGCCAAACGCCAGCGCGCCGAACGCGCCGTGGGTCGAGGTGTGAGAATCTCCGCACACGATCGTGGTGCCCGGCAACGTGAACCCTTGCTCAGGACCGATCACATGCACGACTCCTTGCCTGATGTCGTTCATACCGAACAGGGTAATCCCGAAATCCCGGCAATTATCCTCGAGGGTCTGGATCTGCTTGGCACTAATCTGGTCGGCGATCGGCAGCGTCCGGTCGGTCGTCGGAACGTTGTGGTCGGGCACCGCCAGCGTCGCAGCAGGCCGGCGAGGCCGGCGCCCGGCTAGTTTCAATCCTTCAAACGCCTGCGGGGACGTGACTTCGTGGACCAATTGCCGGTCAATATAGAGGAGGGTGGTGCCGTCCGGCTCCTCTCGAACGACGTGGGATTCCCATATCTTGTCGAACAACGTAGTGCCCGCCATGCCCCTCACTCCTCCCCGATCTGCGCCGCAAAAAACTGAGGGGGTTAATTATACATAGGCGGTCGCCGGCATGCCAGGGCAGGCTGAGCCGGTTGCCATGTGATGGAGACTTCAGCATCGGCCACGCCCTGCCGATAAGTAAACGATGGAGAGACCGACGCTCAACCCTGATTCGATCACCATCCCCCGTTGGACCATCAAACGCGACATGCGGTCGATCGACTGTATCTTTTGCCGGTCGATCATCGTCTGCGTGACGACCGACTCCAGGCAAGTGGTGTTCTGCTGTTGCCGTGTCGTGGACTATCGCATCCTGCCGGGAGAATATCCACAGCTCACCGATGGGCGCACTCGCTGACCCTCCGTCGCTGCTTGTTTCTTGCATCCAACGATGGTCCGTGTTAGCAGAATGGCCGTCAGGACTGTTCGGTGCACCCATCCAACACATTGCAGGTACCGTGGCCTCCCTGATTTGGGCTCAACCATCGGTAATCGTCTGGACCCAGCGTCTGCTCGATAGTTATCACCATTGGACCGGCCGTGAGTTGATTGGCCGATCTGGATCGATGGAAGACCAGGCGCACGCGCTATTCGGAGCGCCGTTCGTCGTCGTATCGCATGGGACGGACCCAGACCCGATC
>JABMDG010000197.1 GCA_015904045.1 Nitrospira sp. | reverse complement strand
TTTTCCCTCGCAGTGTTCGCCTTGACGCTCGTGTTGTCCCAATGGGGACAGCCCTGGAGTTCGCTGAACCTCAAGAAAGTGGCGCTGAATCTGCTCAAGGATCAGCTAGTGCTCGCCTTGGAACGAGGCACATTCAATGAGCCGATTCCCCACATGGTCATCTACGTCCCAGAGTCGGCCGACGGCCGGCCGGCAAAAGGCATTTTTGTGTCTGACGAACGGACCGCGACGGAACCCCGTATCATCGTCGCGGAAGAGTATCAGGTGTTCATGGACCGCGTGAACAACCAGGTGGCATTGCGACTGGTCAACGGGGTCATTCACACCAGGCCGGACCAGGCGGACCAATATCGGCTGGTGTCCTTTGCCAGTTATGACATCAAGGTGAGCCTCAGCCAAAGCAGTTATGCCGCGACCGAAGAGCGACCGACCTACGAGCAAATCATGACGATGATCCAAAAATCCGACGGCAAGGACACGACTGGACTCCGTCGCCTCATGGAGTATTACAAAGACCTGGCCTTTCCAACCGCGTCGCTGGTGTTTTGCCTGTTGGGGGTGCCGTTGGGAATCGTGTCCAAGCGGTCCGGACGTGTGGGGGGGTTTGCCGTTGGCGTCGGGGTTATTGTCATCTTCTATTTGCTGAACGTGGCCTGCGATTTTCTGGTCACCACGGCATGGATGGGACCCTTTGCGGGCGCCTGGATGCCGAACATCCTCTTCATTGCCGCCACCATTTTCATGTACCTCAAGATGAGCCGCCAGTAAACGCCATGACGATACTCTTCCGTTATATCCTGCGCGAATACGTCAAGATTTTCTCAATGTGCTTTGCCGGCTTAATGACCATTTATCTGGTGATCGATTTCTTTGAAAAAATCCGTCGATTTCTGCGCTACGATTCGGGGGCGGGTCCGATCCTGATCTACTTCGCGCTCAAAATTCCCGCCGTCGCATTTCAAGTTGTGCCGTTCGCCGTCCTGGTGGCCACGCTCCTCACGCTGGGCCTGCTTGCCCGGAGCAATGAAATCACGGCCCTGCGCAGCTGCGGGATCAGTCTGCTGTGGATGACATCTCCCTTCCTGTTGTTTGCCTCCGTGATGTCCGTCATTCTGCTGGCATTCAGCTCCTCGATCATCCCGATCGCTTCAGAAAAAGCGGAAGAAGTCCGACTGGTCCATATCGAGAAAAAGCCGAACCCGTTGACCGTCAAACCCATCCAGCCATGGGCCCGCATCGGCACCGACACGCTCATGCAAATTCACGGCATCGATGCGGGAGGCAAGACGATCCGTGGCGTCCGGCTGTTTCACTTCACCCAAGCCTTTCACCTCGACCAGTTGGTCGAAGCCGAACTGGCGCAGTACAGTGCGGGCCACTGGACGCTCTTGAATGGCAATCGCCGGCTCTTTCGGCCGGACCATATCACTGAGCTCAGTGCCTTCGTAGAGCAACCGGTGGCTATTTCTTTGATTCCTGACGACTTTTCCACATCGCTGACGGGCAACTCCGAAACCATGACCTTTAGAGAAATCCGCAACTACGTCGGCCGGCTCCAACCAGAAGGGCTGCCGTTCTCGAGATTACTCACCGACTATTACAGCCGGCTTGCCTTCCCGCTGGTCACCGTGATCATGGTCCTGGTCGGCATCGCGCTGAGCTTGCGGCGCAGCGGGGTTCGAGGCGGCAGCATGGCCGTAGGAATCGGTCAAGCGTTCATTGTGGGATTCTGCTACTGGACGACGCATTCCGTTTCGATCGCCCTGGGCCGGGGAGGAGCGTTGGCACCCATGCTCGCCGGGTGGATGGCCAACATTCTGTTCGCCAGTTTCGGACTCTATTTATTACTCAAAGTGCGTCACTAACCAGCCCTCCCTAGTTGACTGCTTTCCGCGCTTCCGGTAAGAAAGGAGCGGTTTGCCGCTGTAAAGGAGAACCGTATTATGAACTCGCGCGTGGTGATTACCGGTCTGGGCGTCGTCTCCTCCATCGGGATCGGTGTAAGCGAGTTCTGGAAAACTGCGCTTGCCGGCCGTTCCGGGATTTCTGCGATTCAGTCGTTCGAACCGTTTTTCATGGCGGACTACCGTTCGAAGGTCGCCGGACAGGTCCTCAATTTTTCACCGGAACAGTATCTGCCCGCAAGCCAAAGCAATCGGGTGGACCGGTATGCCCAATTCTCGCTGGTGGCCGTGAAAGAGGCGCTCGCCGACGCCGACATCGTGATGGCCAAGGAGTCACCGCACCGGGTCGGCGTGATCGTCGGAGCCGGAATGGGAGGCATGGTCATGGGAGAGCGGGAGATCACCCAGCTCTTCAAAACGCAAAAACCGAACCGTGTGCACCCGAATTTTATTCCCACGATCACGCTCAATTCCGCATCCGGCATCGTGGCCATGGCCTATGGCGCGAAGGGGCCGAACCTCACGATTTCGACCGCCTGCTCATCCAGCGCCCATGCCCTGGGGCAAGCCCTCTACTGTATCCGGACCGGCCAGGCCGACGTAGTGATCGTCGGGGGAGCCGATGCCAGCATTACACCGCTGGTGTTCGCCGGCTTTTGCTCCTTGCGCGCCCTCTCCACCGAGTTCAACGACACTCCGGAACGCGCGTCACGCCCCTTCGACCGGCACCGCGACGGCTTCGTCATGGGAGAGGGAGCCGGCGCCTTAATCGTGGAATCCCTGGCCCACGCCAAAAAACGAAAGGCGCGCATCTATGCGGAGCTCGCGGGATATGGCGCAACGAGCGAAGCCTATCATATGGTCATTCCCAAGGAAGACGGTGAAGAAATCGCGATAACCATGAAAATCGCACTGGATTCGGCCGGCCTGACGCCGGCGAACGTGGACTATGTCAATGCCCATGCGACGTCGACTCCTATCGGCGATCAGGTGGAGGTCAAGGCGATCAAGCGGTTGTTCAAGACCCGCGCGAATGCGGTCGCGGTCAGCGCGACCAAGTCGCTGGTCGGCCATACCCTGGGCGCCGCGGGGGCCCTGGGTGCCATCGCGGCGTCCCTGGCGATTCACACTGGGCAGATTCATCCCACCGTAAACTATGACGACCCCGATCCTGCGTGCCGTTTGGATGGCATCAGCCGGCATGCGCAGGAACGAAAGGTCCGCGCGGCCCTCGTGAATTCGTTCGGATTCGGCAGCAACAACGCCACGGTGGTCCTAAAAAAGTTCGCCGCGTGAAAGACAATCATCCATGCACATCCGACGGGCCTTCCCTCGGCTCGCCATGATGAGGGAAAACATCAGTTCTAGATTCATACCCACACCTTCATCCATTGTCCTGAATATCCCGCAGGTTACTGACGGGATGTTCGTGTCCACCAAGGAGCATCCATAATGGCTGACCTCGCAATTACGCAGCAAATCATTCAATCGCTCGCCACCTACTTGAAACGCGATCCCGCCTCCATCACGGAATCCCATCACCTCCGGGACGATCTGGGACTCGATTCGGTGGCCGTCATTGAGCTGCTCTTTGAAATCGAAGACCGGTTCAAAATTCAGATTCCCGATCAAGACCTCGTGGGGCTGAGCACGGTCGGATCAGTGGCCGCCTATGTGCAGGAGCGGCTGGTGTCCCCCAAAGCCGCACCGAAAGCCACGACGAAAACCCCGGCAAAAGCTGCGGCGAAACCCGCAGCCAAAGCTCCGGCCAAATCCTCCACGAACGCAACATCGAAGGCCAAGGCCGCATCACCGCCCGCCCGGAAGCCGGCCGCCAAGCCGAAAACAGCCCGGACTGCCAAGGGCAAGAAAAGGTAACAACGCCATGCCCTTGCCGAAGCTGCCGACCCCCATTACCCTGACCCAGATCCAACAACTTGTCGGCGGAACGATCCATGGCGACGCGCAGACGCCGATCGCCGAGTTGGCCAGTCTATCCGAGGCTACCCCCCAGGCCCTGACGTTCATCGCCAACGACAAGGCGCTGAAGCTGCCACAGGGTTTTCAGGCTGCCGCAGTCCTGATTCATCGTCATGTACCGGAACTGGCTATTCCACAAATCGTAGTCGGGCATCCGCTGATGGCTTTTGCTACGGTAGCGCAACGATTGTACGTGCGCCCCAGCCCACCCCGCGGCATTGCCGAAGGAATCACCAAGGGCACCGGCGTCACCATCGGAGCCGATCCGTCGATCTGGCCGTTCGTGACGCTCGGCGACCGGGTTACGATTGGCAACCGTGTCACACTCTATCCCGGCGTCTTCGTGGGATCGGATTCAAAAATCGGGGACGATTGTGTGCTCTACCCAAACGTGGTGGTACGGGAGGGGTGTTCGCTGGGAGCCCGTGTGATCGTCCATAGCGGCACCGTCATTGGAGCCG